>JAWBTS010000011.1:0-18080 GCA_039000375.1 Candidatus Aenigmatarchaeota archaeon
ATAAAATATATTTTAGTGATTTAGATGGAACTAAAAAGTTTAAAAGGTATTAGCTTGCCAGTAAATCTAATAGTGATCCTAGCAGTAGCAATAATAGTTTTGCTAATAGCAGTGACTTTTCTAATTCCATTTGTTTTTGGTCCAGGAATATATATTAGAGATGATGAAGCATGGAGAAGAGGCTGTATGATATGGCAGCAAAGAGGGTGTAGAGCAGAAGATATTGAAAATATAATAATAGAAAATTATAATCCAGACGGTGTTGGCGGTGATGATAATTTGCTAGTTGCGTGTAGAAGAGCACTCAGATATACAAATGCGGAAGATTGCAGGAGAGCGTGCTGCATAATTCCTGAGGGAAGAAGAGAAGGAGAGGAACAACGAACATAAATAAAAGTAGAAGTTTAAAAATCGAAAATAATGTAATAGCGTGACAATTAAGCTTGGGGGACTAGTGACTTAATAAATTTAAGGAATAATTAAGCGTTTTGCGTTTTAAGTTAATTTTTTATATTTTCATGCATTAATAATTTTCCCAAATTACAATTTTTCCCAAATTAAGATATATTCTTTTATTATTCCTTTTTTTCTTCTTTCCGGAGTTGTAAATATTCTTTTATTTACTACAAGGGTTTTTTTGATTTCGTAACCAATATAACTGGCAATAGAATTTAACAAATTACTTGCATTTATTACAACCTCTTCTTCTACAAAAACACCATCACCAATTACAATCGCTATTTTAGCATTTTCCTTAGCTACTCTATACATCTCTTTTATCGCAAGATATATATCGTTTGCATAAGCTATGGCTTGTGGTAGTTTTTCTATCTTTTCTTTCATCTCGTTGTTAATAGCTTTTTCCGCATCTTCCAAAAGTTTTATTTCTGGTTTTATCCTTTGGCCTATAAAGGATCTTATTGAGCTTATACCCCTTTTCATCTCCTCTTTCAAAAATAGCTCTTGTTCTATTGCATATACTTTTGTATATTCTATTTTGTTAAGATATGGAGGTGATGTTATTATTGCATCTATGCAAGAATCTTCTATATCAAGTTTTCTCGCATCTCCATAATCTACAATTACTTTACAATCTCTTTTTTGATGTTTTAATTGTAGGTCTTTAATCATTCTATATATTTGTCTTCTAAGCATATCTCTTAATGGAGCTACTGGTTTTTTTCTTACCTTCAAACTTCCACCATCTTTATAAATATAGCTGCATTTTATGCTAGCATTAATTAATGCAAGAAGAAAGAATTCCCTTGTACTCAAATCTTCTATTTTCATGATTTCGTTTTTGAAGAATATAGCATCTTCTAAGGTATATATTGAAAAGAATTTGAGTAATTCCTTAGGGATGGGCAATCTTTTAAACTTAGCTTTTAATAGCTGTTTCGCATGCAATTTTAATTTTTCAATATCGTAATCTCTTGTTTTTACTCTACTTGCAAAAACAGCTATTGGCAAAACATCAAAACCTATGCTATCTATGCCTTTCTCTTTGCATGCAAGAAGAGTAGTTCCTGAGCCGCAAAAAGGATCTAAAACCAAGTTGCCTTGCTTTATATTGAATTTCTCAAGCATCATAAAAACAAAATCTCGAGAAAATCCTTCCTTAAAATAGAGCCAATTGTATATTGGTAATTTTTTATTTGGTACAAAGGTTACAATCTTTCCTAACTCTAAAGCTTCCTTCTCATCCCAATCCATGAATTTATTTTCTAAAAACAAATTAAATAACTATTCTTAAGATCATAATTATGAAATTCGAAAATGAAGCGAAGAAGATAAAAAGCAAAAGGTTTATTAAAGTAGTAAAGGCAAAGATTCCTTGGCTCTCACATGTAATAGATGAAAATTTGGCAGGGGATTTGAATATAGAAAAAAGTAATTTAATAAAGATAAAAATTCCTAAAGGAAGCAGATGCATATACTGTCGTGGCGCTAAACTACTTTGTGGTAAGAGTAATTGTCCTGTAATACAAAGAGCATACTCATTTTCAAAAATAGAAAAAAAGCTTAGTAATGAGATAGAGGGTTGCTCTCCACCCTCAATATTTGTTGGAAGAATTGGTTATCCAATAGTTTATGCAGGCCCTGCTGTACCTCCTGTAATAGGAGATACAAGCATATACGATACCCCAGAGTTATGGCTTGGAAAAGATATCAGCGAATTATTAAACTTTAGATTTAGTTTGATAAGAGGAAAAACATTAGTTAATGTTAAAAGTTTTGAAAATTCCAAATTCATAGAAAAAACGCAAGAGCTTGCACTTGCAAAAAATCCTGTAGAAGCAGAGATGATTTTAAAATCAAAGCCCAGTGCAAGCTTTATAATAGATAGCGAGGTCCAGCCATTTGGTCCTGGAGGTGTTTTAAAAGATTTTAGAGTAGGAGAGATAAAATCAGAGCAAAAGATAGAAAGAATATTTTATGATAAAGATTTGAAGGCAGAGGATGCAATTATAGATCTTTATAAAAATCGTTTAGAGATTTCTAAGATTCAAAAAGCATTTAGCATTGGAATGTTTGGATTAAAGTCTCAGCGCAGATTAGTACCAACAAGATGGAGCATCACTGCTGTAGACTCAATTATATCTAAAAATCTTATAGAAGAGATAAAACAATATCCTTGGATCAACGAATATAGAATTTATGAGTTCATCCATCTAGATAGAAAATTTGTTGTTTTTATACTTCCAGATGCATGGAGCTACGAACTTATAGAAGCGTGGTATCCAAGAACTACTTGGAATCCAAATTCTAATTTCATAGCAATATGTAGCGATGGCGAAAGCTACTTTGGAAGAAGTGAATATCCAAGCATAGGCGGTTGCTATTTTGCAGCTCGTTTAGCTGTGGCTGAAGCATTGAAAAATGAAAAAAGGCAAGGAAGAGCAATAGTAATTAGCGAAGCTTATCCTGGACATATCATGCCTGTTGGCGTATGGGAAGTGAGAGAAAGTGTTCGTGAAGCATTGAAAAATCCTCCACAAGTTTTTAACTCTTTGGAAGAATCTTTGAGATATCTCTCTTTAATACTCAAAACAAAACTTTCTCAGCTTTTGGAAACAAGCGAGAATTTAAGATACTATATAAAGCAAGAAAAGCTAACAAAATTTTTGAAATAAAAATATTTGGCATAGAATTAAAAATCCTAAGATCTAGTGCTAATAAAATTATAATATTAAAATTCCTGCATATGTTACAAAAGAGGAATTCTTAGAAACCTCATAAGAGCTTGCATAACTTATTAATTTTCCTTCTTTTGCACCTAGCCCTTTTAAAACAAATAATAGCAAAGTAATTGGAATAAAGCCGCAGATTGTTAAATCATTATCTATAACAAAATTATAGAATCTTTCTGGTTGAATTTTAAGAATAAGATCGATAGCTTTCATATCCATTTCTTTTACTTTCTCTAATTTTTCTTCAATGCTACCTTCAAAAGGATCAAAACCATACATCGGCCCATAATGAGTAAAATCACTAGAAGCTATATAGAAAAATCTTTTATCTATTATTTCGTTTGCAAGCTTTTTTATATCTTTTAGAGAAAGCATGGAAAGGCAAATAGGCAGTATGCTGAAATCTTTGAATAGATATTGCAAAAAAGGCAATTGAACTTCTAAAGAGTGCTCATACTTATGAGCAAGCTCATCTATTTTTATCATATTGCTTTCACTTGCCTTTTCAAATTTTAGAGTTTCTACTTCTCCTAATGGAGTTAGCCATTTATCTTGACTTAAAGAAATTTTAGAGCCTAATCCAGTATGATTTGGACAAAATATTGCGAATATATTCTTATTTGTTTTTATTGCAGAATATGTGGCACCAGCAACCTTCCCAGAATAGATATAGCCAGCATGCGGAACTATTGCAGCTATTGCATCGTATTTTTTTGCATCTTTGCTTATAAGCTTTTCAAGCATTCTTTTCAATTCTTCTTTTTCTCCTGGATAAAATCCTATTGCTGCAGGACTTCTCATAAAATTTATGAGAAATTTCAAAAATTAAAACTTAGAAAACTTATGAGCTAAAAATAATGGCTCTGGATATCCGTGAATAGAGAATTTTTTAATAACCTTTAAACTACTTTTTAGGTCTATGTTGCTGCCAATCGAAATATATAGCAACCTTCCATTTAATTTAATAACCTTTCCTCTTAACTCATTTTTAATAAATATATTATTTCCTCTAATTCTTCCGAGAAGCAATTTTTTAGCTACGCCTATAGTAGCGATTCCGGTTTTTATTCCTATAATTGTCGCGATTCCCATCTTTCTTGGATGCAAAATTCCATTCCCATCTATTAATAGAACTTGCGGTAAAACTTTTACATTTTTTAAAACTTTTAAGATAATAGGACCTTCCCTATAATAAAAATATGTAGGAATGTATGGAAAATTTACCTTTGCTTTTATGATTCTCTTTTCTAAAACTTCGAGATTTTTATTCATAGAAATATAGCAAGCTTTCGCTACATTATTTTTGTATGCAACATCTATACCTGCAACTATTTCATAAGAGTTTAGCTTTCTTTTCTTTATGTATTTGATAAGCTTCTTTTCTATTTCTCTTATTCTTTTCAAAGGATAGAATGTTTTAAAATCTTTGAAAATATAATCTTCTAAATTTTCTATCTTATCATTTTTTATTGGAATGCCATCATTTTTCAATCTTCTTATCTTTTCTTCTTTTCCAAGAATATAGTTTCCCACTTCTCCATTAGAATGCACAACCTTGTAGCAAGGATACTTATTTACATATTTATTATTGCTCAAAATCTCTCCTACAGCTCTTGTTGCTATTTCATCACCCAAAGCCAATGCTAAATCTTTGTATGTTGTAACCTTTCCTTTTGGGATTTGCCTTAGAAGATTTAAAACATATCTTCTTAAGTCAAAACCTTTTTCAAGAAATTCATAACCTTCTTTAAAATTTTCTGGAATTTTCATTATCCTTCACTAATGATTGTCAACTTTTAACTATTCGGGCACTAATAATTCTTTTTAACTATTCGAGCACTAATAATTAAATCTCCAAGCTCTTTAAATCTCCATAATCTTGACATCTTTAGCGTCTTTTATTTCTCTTTTCAGATTAACAATTGCAATTCTTCTAGGAATAGGATAATATTTAGAAGTAAAGATGGTAATGCATCTATTATCATAAGCTATTAAAGGAGCAGTTGGTTGATGTGCTCTTATCAATAATTTCATTCCTAAATTTTTCATTATACTTTCAAAATATTCTTTGCTATATTTCGGCCTTCCTGAGCAAAGCACTATATCTTTTTCTTCATTCTCGAATTCAAAGTCTCCCCATGTTATTGCTCTCCAATTATCATCTCCAACTACAATTTTTTCTATTTCAGAAATTCTATTTACTTTAGGAAGAGCTCCATGTAAAGCAATTATTTTATTTTTTGTTATCGCAACTAAAGGAAGTTTCATAAGCAAAGATGAATAATATTTATACTCTTTATCACTTAGAGATACCCAAAAGTTGTTTGGAAATAGCTTAATAACTTCATAACCTTCATGATTTCCCATTAAAAGAAAAATATCATTTGGATGCTTTTCCTTCATTTCTAACAAATAATCTATATTCTCTTTTGAAAATTCACCACGATCTACATAATCTCCAAGAAATACTATTTTAGTTTTATCATCAAGAAAATTTTCGATAACTTTTTTAGAAGCTTCTACATCTCCATGAGTATCTCCTACAAAAACTACCCGATTGCCATCTTCTATTTTTACAATCTTAATTTCTTTCATAAGGATTCACGTTAATTTCTAATAAGATTCAAGTTATTTTAATTAGAGATTCGCGCTATTTTTACAATACTATTTCTCCTACTATAAAATTTATTACTCCATTAACCCTTGAATAAAATTATGTATGCATTCTCCTAATTTTAATGTATAACCTCCTTCTAAAACAGCAAATACGGGCATATTAAATTTAGCAATTAATCTACCTATTTCAAAGTAAGTCTTTTCATTTAACCCAAGGGAAGCTATATCACCCTTAAGCGCATCAGCTCCGAAAGAAACAGCAATTATTTCAAAATTGTTTTTTCTTGCCATTTTTTCAATTTTGTTTAACGCATTTTCCAAGGTTTTCAAATAAACTTTTTCTCCACAATCAGCTTCTAATGGATAATTGAAACAATTCTTTTCAGAAGTTAATCCAGTTCCTGGATAAATACCTTTTCGATGCAAAGAAATAAAGATTACGTTTTCATCCCCGAAGAATATCTCTTGGGTCCCATTACCATGATGACCATCTATATCTATAATTATTGTCTTTTTATCGATAGCTCTAATAGCTATTGCAATATTATTTAGATAGCAAAATCCCAATGTTGGGGCGTTCAAAGCAATACCTCTAACTCCAGCATGATGTCCCGGAGGTCGCATTAAAGAAAATCCTAATGTCCTTGCTGCAATTATAGCTGAGCCCGCGGATAAAGAAGCATAGTAGTAAATATTTTCATGACCAGGAGTATCTACATCTTTAACTTCATTCTTCTTTAACTTATCTATATAATCTTTAGAGTGCGCATTTAAGATCCAATGTTCATTTGCTTCAATCGGCTCTATAAATTTATATCCCAAATCTCTCAAAAATTCATAAGATTTTTCAACTCTTAATTTACTTTCTATGTGAAAAGGATATTGATACTCTAAGCATCTTTTTGAAAATACAATTTTCCCAGAAAATATTTTTGACATAGATTATCGCCAAAACTATACATATAAAAACTAGATAAATTTTAAATTATAGAGATCCCGATAAAAACATACAAAATGTAAATCAAAATCATTATCAAACCTTCTAATCTCTCTAATTTATTATCTAAAGCAAAAATAACAAAAGAAAGATAAGAAACAATAGAGATGAAAATCAATAATATCTCTTTTGTTGTAAGTAAGAATTTTGAAAATAAAAGAGAAAATCCAAATATTAAGTTTACATTAACAAAGCAAGAGCCGAATATATTGCCTAGTAGTATATCGTATTCATTTCTTTTAGAGCTTGCAATACTTACGCTTAGTTCTGGAAGAGTTGTAAGAAGAGATAAAATCAAAGCTGAGAAAATTGTTTTGGAAAAGCCTATTATTTCAGAGAGATTTTTTATTGATAAAACGATTATTTCTGCAGAAGCTAGAAGGATTAAAATACTAAATAAAAGTTTTACTAAAATTTCTAATTCCTGTTTTCTATTTTTTATGCGCTTTCTAGATTTTTTAGTTGGGGATAGGAGATTTTTAGATAGAGAAAAAAATATTATAAGGCAAAGAAAGCCAAGAGTTGCATCAAAAGTGAAAAATAATCCATAAATAAAAGGTATTGTAGCAAAGATTATCATCTCAAAGAATCTTATCTTATTTTTAATCTTTATTCCAAAGATTGCAGCGCTTATTCCAATAAGCAAAAGTACATTTGTAATATTAGCTCCTAATAAATTTCCAATTATTATTTCACTTTCTTTAAAGGGAATGCTAGCAATAGCCACGAAAAGCTCAGGAAGAGAAGTAAGCGTTGATATTATTATAGCGCCTATTGCAGTTTTTGAAATCCCGCTTAATTGAGAATATTTTGAGGCAAATATTACGCAATAATCACTAGATTTAATAAGCAATGGAGCTCCAATAAAAAACAACGTCAAATATATTAAAACATCTAGCATGTATAATTTTTAATTCTCTTGCGAATTTATATTTTTGAAGAATTAACTACTTGTAGAAAAAATTTTATAACATAGAAAATTTTACAGAATTAACCTATTTTAATGATTTTTAAATTCTTAGATTTAATTTAAATCTAAAATTACAAAGTAAAAACCTTAAAATAGAATAAATTTTAACTATGGAGATTTTATGACAGATGATGAGAGCAGATCTATTAAAGATGAGAATATTAAAGAGGAAAATAAAAAAACAAATGATAGTATTAAAAAAGAGAAGGAAAATAAAGAAGAAATGAAAGAAAAAGATAAAGGAAAGAAAGAAGAGATGAGCAAAAAAATCAAAAGTATTACAGAGAAAGAGATAAAGATAAATGTAGAACCATTATATAATTTCTTAAAGAATCGTTGGGTGTTTATAGCTCTTATTATAATTTTCTCTCTATCTTTCTATATCAGAATATTTGGATTTAATTATAATTATCTTAGAAACATCGATTCTTATTGGCATTATAGATACATGAAAATGATTGTAGATAATAATGGAAAGCTACCAGAATATGATATTTTAATGGAGGCGCCGGAGTACAGAAAGATAGATACTATGCACTTTTATCATTATCTTGGTGCTTATTCTTACATGCTTTTTAAAATATTTTTCCCAGACGTAGAGCTCTGGAGATTTTTAGTATACTTTCCAGCATTTTTAGCAAGCTTAGCGGTAATTCCTTGTTATTTTATCGGAAAAAGATTATATGATAAGAAAGCAGGAATATTCTTATCATTTCTTTTAGTTTTTAATTCTGCAATAATTTCTAGATCTTTGGGAGGAGATCCTGACTCTGATGCAATAGTTTTACTTCTTCCACTTATTATTCTTGCATTTTTCTTCGAATCAATACATGAGATTAAAGAAAATAAAATTAAGAAAGGAATTTTATATTCTATACTTACAGGATTCTTCTTGGCAATCCTTGCTTATACCTGGGTTACTTGGCATGTATTTTATTTTATAAGTGGAGTAGTTGCTATAGAATTTATTTTAGAGCTCTTACACAATAATAGAAAGTTTGCAAAATATTTTGTAATTTCATATATTGCTTGCATTGCTATCTTTTTTATTTTAACAATTCCAATTATAGGTATCGAGTTTATAGGAATAATATTGGGCGGTCCCTTTGAGGCTCTAAAGTTAAAGGCAGAAGAAGGAGATTTTCCTAATGTTTATGTCTCAGTAGCTGAGATGATGGAAGGAGGAAATGTAAAGAATGTTGGAAGAAATCTTGGAGTTTATCTTGCAGATGGAGATTCTGTGATAAGCAAAGGATTAGGCACTATATATACTCTTTTATATTTTTGTGCAATAATTTTCTCGATTTTATACATTTCAATAATCTATATGAAGAAAAGAAAGTACTTAGAAGCTTTGCTATTCCTTTTGCTTTGGGGAGGTGGCTTTTTGTTTGCAAGCATATATGCTATAAGATTTTCAATATTTTTAGCATTACCTCTTTCATTAGCTCTTTCAATATTTTTATCAAAGATTTGGAGAGTGATATTAAAAGAAGATAAAGGTCTGGTGGATTAAAATAAGTGATAAATTTAGAATTAAGTGATAAAGATGTCGAAAAATAAAAATTCATTAATAGAGAATAAGGAAAAAATAGCAATGCTTTTTGGTTTAGTAATAACCATATTAATTCTTTATCCTTTTCTTCAAAGGAGTTATTATATTTCTAAATATTCTGGAACTGTGCTTACAGATAACTGGTGGAATGCGTTAAATTGGATAAGAGAAAATACCCCAGAATGCGCTGTTATAGCAACTTATTGGGATCCTGGACATTTTATTACTGGAATTGCCGAAAGGCCTGTTGTTTTTGATGGGGCATCTCAAAATAGCTTGAGAACTATTACGCTCGAAGGAAATATGAGTAGAGAAGAGATAGAGAAGATTATTGGGATAAGCAACTTTAGAATAAGAAGATTTGAAAAAGATGGCAAGTATTATGTTAATGTAACTACAGCAAGAATTCAAGACATTGCTACCACGCTTTTAACTTCAGATGAAGAGCAAGCGATAAAGATTTTGAGAAGATATTTAATACCTGAATGCAACAATACGATGTATTACATAGCTTCAGAAGATTTGCTTTGGAAATCTCAATGGTGGACGTACTTTTCTACATGGGACCCAAAAACAAAAAAAGGAACAAAATACTTTTATATACCTGCGCAATATGCAGGAAAAAAGAGCTTAGGAAATTCAACATATTATTTATATCCAATCTCTAGGGTAGAGGTACTAGTTATCAAAGAAGAGGGCAAAGAACTAGATGCTTTCTTGCAAGTGCAAAATGAAATGAAGATTATAAGAAAATTTATTTATTTCGAAAGTAACTTTATAAAAGAAAAGAGTTATGAAAACTATGAGATAGATGGCACGCTTTTCTTATTTCCTGATAAAAGCAATGTGATTTTTATGAATAAAGAGTTAGAGAATTCATTATTCACTAGAATGTTTTTATTAAATGGTGCTGGTCTAAAAAGATTTGAATTAGTTAGAAACTTTGGAGGCGAGGTTAAGATATTTAAGGTAATTTTTGATTAACTTTTCATTTCTCAAAAGGAATGATTTATTTTTCAATCATATAATTTAGCGCTTCTACTACATGACTAACTTCTACAATATTTATACCTAATTCTTTCGATATATCTACTTCTATCGGCTTTGTTTTTACCTCGCAATATGTTATTGTTGCTATCCTTCTGCAGCTTCTTTCAGTTTCATACTTAATTATTTTGCTCTGTCCTTTTGGTACAAGCATCGTTTTTATCCCTTTCTCTTTTGCGGCAATACCTTTTTCCAAAATTCCTCCGACTTGAAGAATTGCTCCATCTGTATTTATAGCTCCAGTAATTGTTACATCTTTTCTTATTGTTTTATTTTCCAAAGCAGCTATAGTTGCTATAGCTAGAGCTGCTCCTGCTGAAGAGCCTTCTACTATTGTAGCGTTTGCATCTATGGAATATATTAAGTCAACATTATCTAAGCTCATGTTAAAATACCTTTCGGCAACTTTCTTAGCGATTCTTATGCTATACTGAGTGTCGCTCCAAAATATTATATTTTCTATATCAACCATTATTTTTCCACTTCCAATTCTTGGCTCTACAATAATCCTAGTTATCATTCCCTTTCCTTCTCCAGTAACGCTCGGTACTAAAATTTCGGTTATTGAAAAATTTGAAGAAGCTGGGAGAATTTTATTTTCCCAAACTTCATTGATAAAATTCTTTTCTTTATTTTTATTTTCTAGAATATAAAATGAAGAAAAAGATATTATAATGATTAGTATACAGATAGATATAATTAGAGAGATTTTAAGGTGTTTACTCTTTAAGATTTTCTTAGATTTTATCATAAGTAAACCCTTTCTTAATGATTTAAAATTTCTAATGGTCTAAATTTTGTTTTATCTTCTCTTGAAATCTTATTTCACATTTCTTCAAATCTTTCTTGTATTTAGGAGCATTAAAATTACATTAATTTAGATATTCTAACAACAAAAATTTATAGTTTATTCCAAAATTTTAGTTTATTCAAATATACCGAACATTCTTTACATAAATCTTAATAACTTAAATCGAATTATAAATCATTATTTTCTATTTCGTATTTTTATATTTCTTCTCGAGTTTTCATTATTTGCATCAGAATTATTCGAATTTATCTTATTATTAACCCAATCTTTTTTGCTAATGCAATTTGGATCGAGACACATTCTAAAAGGTCTAGAGCCTTCTCTAGAAACTTGTATAATCGGAGTTTTGCAATCTTCGCATATTTTTCCTGTTGCTACTATTGTTCCATCTTTTGGTAATGGAAAAGCTAAACTACAGCCTTTTTTGTAATTGCTACAACCCACAAATCTCTTGCCAGTCTTCCACATTTTAAATATCTTTAATGTTCCTCCGCACTTAGGGCAAGTTCCTAGCGTAGAATATTTGTCTTGGGATTCTATTAAAGCTTTTGTCAATTCTTCTCCAATTTTATTTTCAATCTTTTTTATCTTTTCTGAAATTTCTATTATTTTTCTTTTCGCTTCTTCCAAAACCTCTTCTCTTTTTTTCTTTCCACTTTCTACCAAATCGCACTCTTCTTCAAATTTTCTCGTCAGCTCTTCGGAAACTATTTCTTTTATATTTTTTTCCAATATTTCTACAAGCTTTAATCCAAAATCAGTGACTTCGATAGATTTTCCAACTAAATAACCTCTATTATAAAGAATTTGAAGAATTATCGCTCTAGTTGCTTTTGTTCCCAAGCCACGAGTTTCCATCTCTTTTAAGATCGATCCTTGTGAATATCTAGCTGGCGGCTGTGTCTGCTTTTCAAGTTTTATTACTTTTACTATAGAAATCTCTTCTCCCTTTTCAATTTCTGGTAATTCTACATCTTCTCTTTTTCCATATGGACCATAAAGCAATAGCCAACCAGGAGAGATCGTCTTTACTCCGCTCAAAGAGAATTTCATTCCATTTACATTTAGCAAGATTTTTATGCCTTCTCTTTTTGCAGGATCTCCAAATGTTGCTAGAAATCTATGTACTATTAAATCATAAACCTTTTGTTGCCTGTCTCCAAGTTTTTTAGGTACTTCATGCGTTGGGTATATAGCTGGATGTGCAGGATCAGTTTTACTACCTTCATTTGGTTTGAGTTCTTTCTTTTCAAGCAATATTTCAGAAAGCTTTTTATATTTAGAAATATTACCAAGATTTTGTAATATCCTTCTATAATTTATATCTTCTGGCAATTTCTCACTTGATGTTCTTGGATAGCTTATATATCCTGCTTGATATAGAGCTTCAGCTATTTGCATTGCTTGCATCGCTGTATAGCCAAAATATCTATTAATATCCGCTAACAAAGAAGTTGTGTTATAAGGTTTTGGAGGTTTTTGTATTATTGTTCTTTTCTTTATATCTTCAATTTTTGCCTTTTTAGCATCTTTCAAGCTATTAATTATTTTTTCAGCTTCCTCTTTGCTCCATATTTTATCTTTTTCAAAATCAGCAATGAATTTTTCTTTTCCTATCTTTACTTCTAATTTTATTTCCCAAAAAGTTTTAGGCTTGAATTCACGAATCTTCTTTTCGTGCTTTGCTAGTATCGCAAGCGTTGGTCCTTGAACTCTTCCTGTAGAAACTATTCTAAATCTCTTTCCTACAGATTTCATAGCATTTGTTAAAGCCCTTGTAAAGTTTATTCCAAAATACCAATCTAGCATATGTCTAGTATAACCAGCTTCAACAAGATTCTTATTTAATGTTGGAGAAATATTCTCAAAGCTCTCTAACAATTCTTCTTTTGTCATCGTCGAGAATTTCATTCTTTTAGCATTGTCTCTTTTGCAAATAAATTTTAAGATGTTGGCACCAATAACTTCGCCTTCTTCATCATAATCTGTAGCAATTATAAAATCGCTTGCTCCTTTTGCTAAAGCTTCTATATTTTTAAAAAATTTTTCAGAAAATTTTGAAACCTTAAAAGTATAGCTTGGAACCCAATCTACATCGAATCTTGGATAATCCCAACCTTTTGATTTTTGCTTTAGCATAAATAAATGACCGGCAGCAGGAGCAACTACAAACTTTTTTCCTTCTCTGCTTATTTCGTAATATTTTACACCATTATTATCGAATTCTTTAACTTCTCCTTCTGCCAAAGCTTTCGCAAGCGTCTTAGCTGCTGTTGGCTTTTCTGTAATAATTAGAGTATAGCTCATATTCTCAACCAGAAGAAATTTATTTTATCTCTATTTTTTTAACCCTGAAGCCCTCGCCAACCGTATGCTTCTTTCCGCAAACATTACATTTGTAGCGTAGATCAACTTTTTTTGTTGGCTTCTCTCTTCCTTGAGGATTTGGCCTTGGAAAAGATCCATAACCTTTTAGCTTTCTTTCAAAACTTCTTTGAGATTTCGAATTCTTACTTCTGGGCCTTTTTTTAACTATCTCTACGCTATGCTCTGTATGCTTCTTGCAAAACGGGCAAAATCTTCTTTGTATTTTTGGCATCAGCATTCCCATCACTTTAATCATTTTCTAACAATTTCTAACTTTATATTCTTTTCTATTCCTCGATTTTGCAATATCCATATTTTATCAGCAAATTCTTTAAATCTTCTGGTAGTATTACCTTTTCCCCTCTTTTTAAATTATAAATATTTAGATCAGTCCCAACAAATGGACCAATATCTTTTTCTACAATTACAACATTTATTTTTTTAAATTCTTTCTCGAGCTCTTCATTTATAATATTTTTTTCTTCGAAATGTAAATCACTTTCCATACATTTTTTTCTAAATTCCGATACATAATTAAGAATTGAGTCAAACAGAGCTCTTTCTTCTTCTGTCATATTTTTTGGAATTTCTTTTGTTTTAAAATAATTTATTGCAAAGTTTAGAATCTTTCTTATTCTCATGTCTATTAAGTCTTCAATAACAAACCTTGAATAGCTGTCTTTAGTTCTTGCAAGATATTCTCTTAGATCTTGAAAGAAATTTTTCGGAAGTTCTTGAAGATTCTTGCTATTTTTTTCATTCCATTGTAGCTCTCTTATCTTTTCAAATGTGAGAATCATAATCATCTTCTGTTTTAATACCTTTAATAAAAAAAGATTTTCCTATGATAACTAAGAGATTTATAAATTCTTAAAATTTTGTTGAACTTATAGCAAGCTATCCTTATGATATTTTATCTGATGCATCTTCAAGCCCTTCTCATTTTTAAAGCTTCTATTACAAATTTTGCAAATATAAGATTCTTTCAAACTCGTTTCTTCTTCTCTTTTTCCCATTTTAATTATCTTCATAGGATAATTCATTGGATTTTTGATCTCTTTACAAATTTCATCTGGTGTGCAAATCCCAATACTTTTATAAAACAAATCGCTTTCACAATTTGAAGGAAATATTCTTTCTTGGCGAAAATGCCAATTTAGCTGTGAGTTTATAAAGCTTGATGAAAGACTAGGAATGTTTCTTCTATTCCATTCGTCAAGCTTTGCTTCAATTTCTTCCTTACTCCAATTCATCATTCTCAAAAATGATATTAAAGTAAATGTACTTCTTTTCTTACCATCTTGTAACCCCTTTAATATATTTTTAATACAAGGTGGAAAAAGTCCTTCAGGAACCTTTTTCATGAAAATTTCATCACTTTTTTGTTTCTTTTCCTTTTTAACTATTAACGTACTTTTTTCTATTTTCGCGTTCCACTCTAATGCATCTATCAATAAGTTTATAGCTTCTTTCTCATTACATTCCTTTAGAAAGTTTGTGAACTTTTTTACGTTGCTTATCTTTGCCTTTTCGATATTGAACTCATCTAAACTCCTTATTGGAATAGATATTAACCATGTTTTTTCATTTATAGAAAAAGGAGCTCTAAATAAATGGCGATCTCCCCAACCTTTTTCTACATCTACCCAAACAAACGCATCCAACTTTTCAGTAGGCAAAAATTCAAAAAGTTTTTTTAGTGAATACTTTTCTACAAGCTTTTCCAAAAGTTCATCTTTTATCTTTTCTCTAATAAATTCTGATAAAATTCTTGGAATTCTCGGGTATTGATTTGCAATTTTCTCATAGTTTACCTCTTCAGGAAATGCCTCAAATGGTACGATTATATGAAAACCGCGAGAACCAGAAAATTTTATCCCATAGCTTTTTATCCCATAGCTTTCTAGAAGCTTACAAACTAAGCTAGCGCAGATTTTAGCAGCTTCTATCCCAATTTTTGAGTCGATATCTATCAAAAAATCAAAACCACTTCTCAGCTCGTTATAATTTCTTTTATCGGTAGAAAGCATCATGGGATTTTTCCATCTTTCTACTGAGCAATGAAATGATGTTATTCCATTTTCAACCATATGAATAATATCGGAATAATATTGTACAATATTTGGCCTCTTGCTATAAGCTCCATTAGAAAAAGCTCCTACAAATTCCCTATCTTTTGCTATTTTTAAAAGTTCTTCCAAAATATAGTCACGAGAATAATATTCTATAATCTCCTCTTTTTTTGGCATCGGTTGCTTTATTCTTTCGATTTCAGAAGTAAAGCTATCTATGTTTTTATTTTCCTCTAAATTATCTTCCATATTAAAACTGAGTTAATGCAATTTTTTAATTAGTTAAGAATTTTTACTTTTTGTCTTCTTTTCCTTCCTATTTTTCTTTTTCTGCTTGCTCTTCCAATTCTTTTGCCTTTCTTTCAACCTCTTCTTCTATTCCCAAAGCTTGGGCTATCTCTTTGTATCTGTTTCTAATTGTTACTTCTGTTACGCCAACAATATCAGCAATCTCTCTTTGTGTTCTTCTTTCACCGTTTAATACAGATGCTATATAAATTGCTGCTGCAGCACAACCGCAAGGACCTTTTCCAGAGATAACCTCCTTTTTCAAAGCTTTTTTCAATATTTCCATTGCTTTAACTTCTGTACTTTCTTTTAATTGTAGCAAAGATGCAAATCTTGGAATATAGGCCTCTGCAGATGATGGAACTATCCTTAATTTAAGTTTTCTTGAAATATATCGATATGTTCTTCCAAGCTCTCTTTTAGATATGCCAGTTGCCTGTGAAATTTCTGCTAAAGTTCTTGGGCTTTTGTATTCCCTTGAAAGAGCATAAACTAAAGCAGCAATAATAGATTCTATTGATCTACCTCTAATCAAACCTTTTTCTAAAGCTTTTTCATAAAGCTCTGAAACCTCTTCATGCAAAGTTTTAGGTAGCCCTAAGAATGATACAAGCCTTTCTAATTCTCCTAGAGCAAAAGAAAGATTTCTATCCTTAGAAGTGATCAATCTCTTTTGCCATTTTCTTAATCTGAAATATTGTCCTCTTTTCTTTATAGGAACTTTGAAAAGCTCTGTTGTTCCTCGACCTATTTCGGTAGTTAGCCCCTTATCATGGCGTTTCGCAGTTAGCGGTGCTCCTGTTCTGCTTCTTCTTGACATTTGCTCACTATCAAAAGCACGCCACTCTTGAGTAGTATCAATCATATATTCATCTAAAACAGCTCCACACTTTGCGCAAATAATTTCTCCTCTGTTTATATCCTCATAAATATTACTTGAGCCGCAATACTTGCATACATCTTTGTTTTCTTTTTCAGCTTCAATTTTTTTTGTTTTTTCCTTTTTCTCAGCTTTCTTCTCACTTTTCTTTTGTTTTTTAGCCATAACAATCACGATAAAAAGAAAGTTACTACTATTTAATACCGATTAATAACAAATTTGTATGTATAAGTTTATTTTTCTTAGTATTTAAAGATTTCTATGCTAAAAAATATATATTCTATAACTCATTTTATAACAAAATTTCGTCAATTAACTCAAAATTTCTTTAACTAGCTTATGTTTTTAATTTATTTTTCCCAATAATTTTTAATGGGTGTTTAATTTTTAGATGTTTAAGGATTTTTAATAGATAACATTAATCTTATATAAATTAGATTTGTGACGAGGATTTATGACCATTTCTCTATTATCCTGTAAGAAGATAGCAAAGAAAAGTGGAATAAAAAGAATCTCGAAAGATGCTTTAGAGGAGCTTAGAGATATTCTGGAAGATTATGCCAAAGAGGTAGCATTAAAATCTTGGAGAATAGCGCAACATAGCGATCGCAATACATTACTTAAGAAAGATGTTGAGTTAGTCATTGCTTTGAATGAGAAGTAAATCGAATAAGAAATAAATATGAAAGAAGAATTAAAGAAGAAAAATAAAATTATATTTTCTCTAAAATTTCTTTTTCATCCTTTCAAAATCTTTTTCCACCTTTTATCTAATTCTGGATCTAATATCCTCTCCTTATTAGATAGTGGAACAAAAAGGTTTGGATCGTGCTTAAATCCTATTTCATCAAAATAATTCGCTTTAACTGGCGAGTAAGAGGTTACATAAACTCTATTGCGTGTTGTTATACACAAAACCCCATTGTTCATGTTATATTTATATTTGTCCTCCTCATCATATATGAAAGGATATACAACTGGTGTTTTACCTTCATGTGCTAGTTCATCTAGCCTTGTTGCATACTTCTTTTCAACACTCATTCTTACACCTGATATATCACCGAAACCTACAGCATATGGACAATTTCCAAACTCTTGCATTATTGGTACTTCTCCAATCTCTAGTAATGGAAATTCCAAACCTTCATATATATTTTCTTTATTCATATTTTAATCACCTTTCAGTAAAAACTTTTACATATATATTAATTTTTTCTATTTAAATACTTTTCTATCTTACGAAATATATATTAAATTATATAATTTAATTCGATATTTATCGTTTT
>JAWBTS010000012.1:0-16113 GCA_039000375.1 Candidatus Aenigmatarchaeota archaeon
TATCTTCAGTTCTTTTTGCAAATTCGTTATGAATAGCGCCAAGTTGTTCTACTTTTTTATCTATGCTCTCTACCTTTCCTATAAAGTTTTCAAGACCTTTAAATCTATCTTCAGTTCTTTTTGCAAAATCATTATGAATGCTACCAAGTTGTTCTACCTTTTTGTTTACGTCAACGATACTTTGGATTATTCTTTCGTTTTCCTTTATCATAGAGTCTTTCCATAATGAGATTTCATTAATCTTTTTCAAGATTTCTTCATTATATTTGTTAATATCTATTATATTTTTGGCAGAAAATTCTCTGAGCTCTTTTTCAACATTTTTTATTTTTTCGTCTATTCTTTTAGATATATCATAAAGAGCTAAACTTGTTTTATTTTCAACTTCCTTTATTAAACTATTTTTAAATTCTTCTATGTTAGAAAAATCTTTCTTGGTTGTTTCTATTGTTGCTTTTAGACTATCAAGCTCTATTCTAAATTCATTTAGACTATCTCTTAAATTTTCTATTTTGTTGATTTTCTCATCTGTAAACCTTGCTCTATCTTCTAATTTTTCCAATCTTTTATATACTGTTTCAACTGATTCTAATTTTTTAATCCTTTCTTCCATTTCTCTGCTTGCTTCTTTTATATTTTTTTCAAATTCGTTTATCTTCATTGTAATATTATCTCTTAATGATTGCGATTTCTCTGTCTCTGTTTTTATCTCTTTCTCAAATATCTTCATTCTATTTTCTAGTGATTGTTTTAAGAATTCCATATCTCCAATTCTATTTTTTATTATCGATTCTACTCTTTCTTCAACTCCTTTAGAAAAAGTTTGCAAACTTTCTTTTATTATCTCAATTTCCTTTATTTTTTCATCTACTATCTGATTTATTCTATCCTTTAGTAAATTCAACTTTTCTATAGCCGCATTTATTTTTTCCTCTTCTGTTTTAAGATTGATTAATCCAGCATCTATCTTCTCTATATTTATTTCCGCTTCTTCAAATTTTCTTATTAAATCTTGCTTTTCTAAGATTGTTCTCTCAATCTTTCTTTTAATCAAATCCAGCTCTTCTACCTTTTTATCTATCTCGAACTTTGCTTCGTTAATTTTATCAAGCAATATCTTTGCTCCCTTTTCTGTCAATATCTTCCCGCTTTTTTCTACTAGGTCCTCAAGTTTTTCAATCTTAGAGCTTATATATTGCTCCAGCTCTTTTACTCTATTATCTAACTTTTCTATTTTTTCTTCTATTTCCTTAGTAGGTATTTCTGGTGGTTTGAAAGATTTAAGCATCTTTTCAACTTCTTCAACATTGCTCATCTTTTCAATTTTTTCAATCCTTTCTATTATTTCCTTAGAAACTGCTACTGGAATACCTTTTCTTATCATCTCTTCAAGCCTTTCAATTCTTTTTTCTATATCTCCATAAGGTATTTCTATTGGTTCGCCAAACACGCGATACTTTACTTGCATTAATTCAGCTTGTAACAACATTTGAAGATCTTCTAACTCGTTAAACCTTTCTTTAAGTTCTTCTATAGCAGAAGGGGAGATTGTCATCTCTAAGTGTGAGAGCCTTTCCTTAATCTCATTTAATAGATTTATAATATCCTCTCTTTCTTCTAGATCTATATCTTTTGGCATTCTGACCAAATAAATTATGTCTTTTATATTATATATATCTTTTTGTAATTCGACTATAATTCATTATAACCAAATAATCTAAAGTCAATAGAACTTCGAAGAAAAGTTTTTAAATTTATCACTTATAGGTAAATATTATGTCTAATAAAATTTATCTTTTAGTAGACGAGGATGAAGAACTCCCAAGTGATGCCTATAAAAGAATAGTTGGTGTAGAAGTAGAAAAAATAAGCGAAATGGAAATGAAAAGAATGGAAGAAAGCTTTAGAAAAATACTATCAGAAATTAATATAAATGAAAAACTTGAAGAAATTGAAAATAGCATTGGAATGAAGATAGAGCAAGTAAGAGATGATGCAAAGTTTCTTGAAAGTAAAATAGCTTCTCTTGATAATAAAATTTTGAAAAGCCAGGAAGAAGTAAGTAAAAAGCTTTCGAGTGTTTCAGAAAGTTTTGAAAATATATTCGAGAGCTTCAAAATAGTGGTGGAGCATCTTGCTGAAGTTGTTAAAAGTTTAAATAGTTTTGTTCTAGAGGTAGACAAATCTTACAGATCTATAGAAGAAAGAAACAAAGAATTTAAAATTTTCAAGAACGAGGTCGAAGATAAGATTTTAAATCTACATAAAATTTTAGAGGAGAACGAATCTTCCATAAAAGAAATTAAAAAGGAAAATGAAAGAATAAGCGACAAAATAAGTGTTATAGAGTCTGAAATCACTGGTTTGAGAAATGCGATAGAAATAATAAAAAATGAGATGCAAAGTGATGTTCTAAAAATGTTACAACCGAGAATTTGAGGAAAATTTTTAATTGATTTTTCAACTCTTCTATCATGCTTCTCATTATCTATCGAAATACTTGTTTCTTTCTTTTTGCTCTCTATCTTTTACAGAATTTGGCTTATTTGGCTTTGGTCTTCTAGTTTCTTCATCTAATCGAAATGTGACACCAAGCTCTTTTAGAAACTCGTTTAAAGCTTCGTCAAGCAAAAGAATTTTTGCATGGCCATTTACTTTTGGAATTCCTGAAAATAACATTGCTCTGTGAGATAATGAGCTTAAAAGAGTTATATCATGATCTATTATCGCTATACTCTTTCCAAAATTTTTTATTATTTTTATGAGACTCATCCTTTGTTTTACATCTAGATAAGCAGAAGGCTCATCTAATAAATAAAGATCTGCATTTCTCATCAAACATAAAGCTATAGCTACTCTTTGAAGCTCCCCTCCCGAAAGACTTTTTAGCTTTTTGTGCATTATCCTTTGCAATTCCAACTTTTCAACTAATATATTGAAAATTCTTTCTAGATCTTCTATAGCTTGTCTAACTTCTTCTTCATTTTTCTCATTTTTTTCTTCTCTAATCTCATTTTTAACTTTTTCTTTCATCTCCTCTAAAACATTTTCTACACTTGCCTCAGAATTGATGCTTGATATATATTGGGGCTTGTATGAAACCTTGATATTTTTAGATATTTCTCCTTCGAAATCTAAGATTCCTGCAAGAATCTTTGCAAATGTTGTTTTACCTAAAGAATTTGCTCCAAAAATAGCAAGAATCTCTCCTCTATAAATCTCACTTGGTTCTACAATTAGATGAAAATTTTCAAATCTTTTCTCTATTTTTGTGAATGTTATAAGCTTTTCTTTCCATTCCCTTTTTTCTTCCAAATCTAAAAATCTTATCGGCTCCCCGATCCTAACATTTTCACTTTTTAGATATCCATTCAAAAAAGCATTAATTCCTTGTCTTGTAGAATAAGAATTTGAAACAATACCATAAGCTCCCGGCTCTCCAAAAGTTATATGAATTTTATCAGCAAGATAATCTAAAACGGCTAAGTCGTGCTCAACCAAAACTATCGTTTTTTCTTCCTTTTCTGAGAATTCTCTTATTATTTTAGCTACATTTAACCTTTCTCTTATATCTAAAAAGCTTGATGGTTCATCTAAAAAATAAATGTCTGCATTTTTAGAAAGTGCCGATGCTATTGCAATCTTTTGAAGCTCTCCTCCAGAAAGCTGAGATAGAGTTTTATTTTTAGTGTCAATATTAAACTTTTCTATAAAAGTTTCTTTGATTTCAATTTCATCCAAACTTTTAAAATCTCTTAAGAGTTCGTCTGGTTGTTGTTTTTTAAAAGAAACTCTTGCCTTATTTTCAGCTAGCATTTTTAGATAATTATAAAGCTCTGTTCCTCTATATAATTTTATAATTTCATTCCAGTTAGCTTCTTCTCTTCCAAGATTTGGCTTTATATTTCCCGCAAGAATGTTTATTGCTGTTGTTTTGCCTGTGCCATTCTCTCCAAGAATTCCTATAATTCCTTTTGTTAGTATAGGTAATCTAAACAACCTAAAACCATTTACTCCATATTGAAATATTGGATCTTCTTTTATTGCTTCTGGCAAATTCACGACCTTCAAGGCTTTAAAATTGCATCTCTTTGAGCAAAGGGCGCAACCTATACAAATATTCTCATCTATTCTAGGGTATGGAAGCTTACTTTCTTCATGAAAGCTTTTTTCATCTTTCGTAATGCATTTCTCTCCGCTTCTATTTTTAGGACAGGTGGAAATGCATAAATAATTACATTTTCCTGGATTGCAAAGCTCTTTATCTAATACTACTATTCTACTCATGAAAATCATTTCTTAATTTTTATGCATTTAAACAAAAGATTATATGAAGTTTTAGTAAAGATAAACATTAAGAAATTAAGTTTATTGGAAAACTTGAAATCAAATCTTTTTTGATTGCTCGACCACAATTTTATATCTTAGAGGAAGTTTTTGCTTCGCTTTTCTTAATGCATCTTTTGCAACATTAATTAGTGTAGAATTAACTCTAACTTCAAAAATCTTTTGACCTTTTTTAACTTGGCACGCAGTGCCTATAGGCTTTCCAAAGCTAAGTCTCATTCCTTGTTGGTATCTATCTGCACCGGCTCCAGTAGCTAAAGGATTTTCACGATAAACATGATGTGGATAAACCCTTAATTTAACAAAGTAATCGTCTTTACTCTTTTCTAAAGTTTTTACTATTGCCATTCTTGCTGCCTCTAAAGCTGTATGCCTTATTTGACAATGATTGCAAGCTACCAAGTATAAAGTGCATTCATATTCACCTTTCTTTCCCATCTCAAATTGTGCAATTCTCGGTTGAGGTACTCCTTTTATATAATCTTTGCTAGGTACACTTACTGATCTTCTTGTATAAGGTCTTTTTATATCTCTATAGCATCTCCATGGTCTTTCTTTTGCCATATAAATCACTTCTTTAATACTTCTAATCCAACAAAACAGTTATATTTTTTTGCTTTATCAGCAATAATATTAATCTTTTCATTAAACTCTTTTTCTCCTGTTTTTGGATCTAAAGATTTGGATTTTAAAAGAAATTCTGTAGCAGCCAAATAAGTTATATCTAGACCTAAATCATCTTCAAAAATCTTTTTTATTATTTCTATACCATTTGGCTCGTAGCTTAATAGTTTCAACTTTGCTTTAAATTCATATTCCTTGGTTTTCCTTGACTTTGAGAGAATCTCTTTTAACAAATTAATCTGTTTCTTTGTGAGTAAGTTCTCAACATCTTTATCTTCATTTTTTATAGCCTCCAAAATAGAGGAATAAGATCTATATTTTTCTATAATTTTATTTTTTACTTCCTCCACATTTTTTGTTTTTGTTTTTTCTAATACAATATTTATTATTCTTTCAGCTTTTCTTTCCTCATAGTATTGTTCTAAAGCAATTTTTCTCTCTTTTTCTGTAACCTTTTTAATAGATAATGGAATTACGTTTTTATCAGTTGCCAAGACTTTACAAACTACTATTTGACCTTCTTCTAAATGATCATTTATCTTTTTTATCCACCCAGAAGATATTTCAGAGATTGGTATTATTCCTTGCCTGTCGGTACCTTCTATTCTAACAAGTGCTGAGTAGCTTCCTATTTTCTCTACCTTACATACAACTATATCTCCGACATTCATCTAATCACCAATCACTTGAAAGATCCTATCACCGTGGTTTTTATTTTTGCTTTTCCTCCTCTTGGCTCTGCTAGGATTTCTCCACAAATTAAGCATTTTACTATAGTTTTTGCCATTGAAAAAACGACCTGCTCATTTTTACATTTTTTACATCTTACCAATAGGAATTTTCCTGGCATCAAATCACCATCTTTAATACTATAATGAATCTTTAATACTAAACTACCTACTTGAATAATTAAAAATTTTTAAGTAACATCATAACTTAACAATTTAAATTTTATTAATTTTAATAAAATAAATCTGAAGTAATATCAAGTTAAAATTTTTAATGGATTTAAAATTATAGTTGAGATGAAATTCAAACTTATGATCGGGATGAAATAAATGAAAGCGAAAGAAAAGAAAAGTTGGTTTGAAATCAAAGCTAATGATGCCTTTGAGAACAAATTTCTAGGAGAAGCTTTAGCAGAAGAGAGTAAAGATCTCTTAAATAAAAGATTGGAAATAAGTTTGCCAGAGCTTTACGAAAACTCACAACGATTTTTTGTTAAAGTTATTTTTAAGATTCTTAAAGTTGATGAAAAAGGTTGCACTGCTTATTTTGATGGTCATGAAATAATTCGCGAATACATATCGCATATTGTGAGAAAAGGGGTAAGAAGAGTGGATAATAATATTGTAGTTCAAACGAAAGATGGATCAAAAATTAGAGTTAAAGGTTTATTATTATTTTCTTCTAGAGTTTCTTATCAGATTTGTAAAAAAGCTAGAAAGATTATGGAAGAAATAATAGTAAATGTTGCAAAAAATAATAACATTGACGACTTTGCGAAATTAATCATATTCGGAGATTTAGGTAAACTTATAAAAGAAAGATGTGAAAAACTTTATCCTATAAGCGTAGTGGATATAAGAAAGAGTGAGGTAATAAGTAG
Organism: Candidatus Aenigmatarchaeota archaeon; assembly: GCA_039000375.1. Lineage (GTDB taxonomy): Archaea > Aenigmatarchaeota > Aenigmatarchaeia > GW2011-AR5 > JAHLMP01 > JAHLMP01. The sequence goes on from JAWBTS010000012.1 coordinate 6,581, forward strand.
AACAATATGAAAATTAGATGAAGAGATAAGTTGATTTAAAGTATTTTCTAAATAATTCTAATATAAAATGAGAAAAATTGTCGGAATAGATCTTGCCGGAAAAGAAAAAAATCCTAGTGGTTACTGTCTATTAGAGATAAACGATTTAGAAGAACGTGTATTAAAAGTTTTGTTATTATACTCAGATGATGAAATAATTGGAGAGATAGAAAAAGATAATCCGATACTAATTTGCGTTGACGCTCCTCTATCTTTTCCCTCTAAAGGTTATTTTAGGGATTCTGACTTAGCATTAATCTCACTTGGTTTTAGACCTCTTTCTCCTATGCTTCCAGGAATGAAAACATTGGTAGAAAGGGCCATCAAGCTTAAAAGTATTTTAGAAGCGAGGGGATATAAAGTTATTGAAGTTTTTCCAAGAGCTACGGAAAGGATATTAAATCTGAAAAAGGAAAGAAGAGTAAATAAAGATAAATACGATGCGTTTTTATGTGCGATAACTGGAAAGTATTATCTTAAAAATAGATTTGAGATTTTAGAGAATGAAATCGTAATACCTTCAGTAGATGATGAAAAAGAATTTTAATAAGCTTTTGCAGCTTATGATGATTATGGCATCTCAATTAGAAAATTTTAAAAAAGCGTGGAAAGAATTGGAAGTTGAAGAAGAGAGAAACGCTTTTAAAGTTCATTTAGCTTCTTACATAATAGTAAACTCTTTCCTGATATTTGTAAATCTCTACTCGAGTTCAAATAAACTTTGGTTCCCTTGGATTCTTTTTGGTTGGGGGATCGGATTGGCTTTTCATTATCTTGGCTCTAGAGAAAAAGCTGTAATTAATAGGGTAGAAAATAGAATAGCGATGATAGAATATAGAATGAAGAAAAATAAGAAATGATAAAAATTTATAAGCCCGATAAAAATATTTTAGTAACCCAAATTTCCTGGTTTATATTCCAAAAGTGAGGTAATCTAAATCCTCTCAAATGCCCCCACCGGGATTCGAACCCAGATTACGGCCTATCTGCATTTTTGACTTTTTCATCTTTAGCTATATATTGTCTATTTTTATGTTGCACTTTTCCTTTCTCATTTCTTTTCTAAATCGCTTATTTTATCACTGCTTATTTTATAAAGATAAAAATCCGCAGGGCCGCGTCCTATCCATTAGACTATGGGGGCTCTCTTACATTCTTTATTTTTCGCTTTTTTAATTTGTAATTTGTCGAACCAATTAATTTTTATATTTTACGAAATTAAATAAAAGTCAATGTCAAAAAAATTAGAATGTAGCTCTTGCAAGAAGAATCTGATAAGCGAAGAAGGATGGGTAAAGTTTCCGTGCCCATCTTGTGGAAAGGTAATAATATTTAGATGTAAGCATTGTAGAGAGTTTAGCATTACATATACTTGCGAGAATTGCGGCTTTCAAGGACCATAAAAATTTTAAAGTAGTGATACAGATGGGAAATGTAGCTATAGCTTTTAAAATATTGCTAAAATCTACCGAGATTGATATCAACAAAGTAAAGAATGAAATAATAGAAGTGCTAAATCCAAAGGAAATAAGTATTCAAGAATTAGCATTTGGGATAAAAGTAATAAAAGCTTTATTTATAATTCCAGATTCTACTGGAATAAGCGAGCTTGAAGAAAAGATTAGAAAAATAGAAGGCGTGGGCGAGGTTGAAACAGAAAGCCTTACATTAATTTAAAAATTCTTACTATTGATTTAAAATTTTGATTTTTGAATTCATAGAAATATCATAGATAATTCTTAGATTTAAACGTATTTTAATTTAGATTGCTAATAATAATATGGAGATTGTTATTAAGTGAAAGTGTATGTACTCGAAAAAAATATTGAGAATTTTAAAAATGAAAAAAATAGATGTTGGAAATCTCGTCGAAATAATTTCTGAAAATAGAAGAATTAGAGGCATTCTGATGCCAAAGCCAGAAACTAGTGATCCGAATTGCCTAATAATAAAATTAGATGATGGGTACAATATAGGCGTAAGAATTAACTCGAGTAAAGATATAATAAAGGTAGGAGAGAATTAAAATATAATTTACAAATTTTTGCGTTCGAGATAATTATGTCAAATGAAAAAGATAAAAAAATTATATCTATCTTATCTACAGGTGGCACGATAGCAAGCAGAGTAGATTATAAAACCGGTGGGGTTTATGCTTCTCTATCTTCAAAAGAGATAATTGCTCAAGTTCCAGAAATTGAAAATATTGCAACAATAAGAGCAAGAGAAGTTATGCAAGTGATGAGCGAAGATATAAAACCCAAAGATTGGAAAATAATTGCAAATGAGGTTGTGAAAGAAATTAATTCTGATGCAGATGGAGTAATAATAACCCATGGAACAGACACAATGCATTACACATCTGCAGCTCTCTCATTTATGCTAAAAAATCTAAAGAAGCCTGTAGTTCTAGTAGGTGCCCAAAGAAGTAGTGATAGGGGTTCTAGCGATGCTTTCATAAATCTTATATGTGCTTCACATTTTATAACTAAAAGCGATGTGGCAGAGGTTTGCATAGTAATGCATGAAAATATGAACGATGATAGCTGTATAGCGATTCGTGGCTGTAGAGCTAGAAAGATGCACACAAGTAGAAGAGATGCATTTAAGCCAATAAATGACTTGCCAATAGCAAGAATTTATCCAGATGGAAAGATTGAAATGATATCAAAAAATTATAGAAAAAGAGAAGATGACAAGCCATATGTTGTTTTGGACGATAAGTTAGAAGAAAAAGTTGCTTTGATAAAAATGTATCCTGGAGTAGATAGCAGAATTATTGACTTTTATATAAAAAATGGATATAAAGGATTTGTGATAGAAGCAACTGGCCTTGGTCACGTATCAACGATTGGAAAATATTCTATGTTAGAAAAAATAAAGAAAGCTATAGCAAAAAACATTCCTGTAGTTATAACATCTCAATGCTTATATGGAAGGGTGCACCCTACGATTTACGCTAATCTTAGAAAACTTAGTAAAATAGGTTGTATATTTGCTGAAGACATGCTTCCTGAGGTTGCTTATATAAAACTAATGTATGCTTTAGCTCATGGTAATAGCTCTGATGAAGTTAAAGAGATCATGTTAACTAATCTTGCAAACGAAATCTCTGAAAGAACTTTAGAGTAAAATTTATTAATTCGAAATAATTGTCATTTTAAATATCTAAAAAATTTTTTCTGTTCTGGTAATATTTTTGGTGTCAATATTATAAGAAATAAAATTAATGGGATATAAAATTAATAGCTTTGTAAAGCTTTCAAGTTGCTAAGATGCCCTAAGATAAGACAAAGAAATTGAAAAAGCAAGAGATTTAAAAAAGCAAAAGATAATATAAAATTGTTGAGCTTTTACACAGCTTATGTCCCTTATTTGTCCAGGATCAAAAAAATAAGTTTTTATAATAAATGAGCAAATATTCTTATTATGGAGCTGCCAGTATGGCATATTAGTATGATTATATTATTAATAATCGTTCTGTTTGTTGTAATTATTATAATAGTTAATCCGAGTTTGATTGGACTTAATCATACACGCGGTGAAATAGAAACTATAAATGGTTGTAGAGAATGGAATTCTACTGGATGTAGCGAAGCAAGTGTTTCAAGTTATAAGGATAAGATTAGATGTAAGAAATATGAAGAATGTTTGATTATTTGCAGAAATTTAGGTTCTTGTTGGTAGTTCCAAAATCTTAATAATTTGAAAGATTTAGATAAAAATTGTTATTAGGTATTTAGGTTAAAGAAAATGCCAACACGTCTTATCTTATTGATATGAAATAATTCTATCAGTTAAAATTGAGAACTAAAAGCAATGGAATAATTAATAAGGGAACTAAAAACATCGTCAATATCCTGATGAAAATCTTATTAACATTTTATTGGAGATTTTTATTTTCTTTTGGTATATATTAATTTATGGATGCCATCTTACCACAACTCATATTAAAGCTATTTGCGACATTTAAAGTTGTGCATAATGCAAAGCCTAGTAGTAATGAAAATAATGTGAAATATGGCTATAAGAAAATGAAAGGTGTGCAAAAAGATATGATAAACATAATAATTGGTATGGCTGTTTTTTTATTGTTTATATTAATTATTGCTGCTCTTTTGAAATCTCTTGTGAAGATATGACAAGAGAAAAATAAAAATTTTTAAGAGGTTTATAAATGCACCCGATATATAATTTAGCGAAAATTGTTTGTAGTTTGATACTCATAATAATGATGTTTAGACTAGTAATGGATCTTGGAGAAACTTATGTAGAATATTTTTCAAGAGCTAATTCAAGAGTCGTTCAAGAATTTGTATCTGGATTTATTTCTATTTCAAATTTCGCTCCTTCTAAATTTTATGTTAATAATACATTTCCTGAGGTTAGTCATATGCTTAAAATCTTAGAAGATCCTCCAATAGTTAATATTTCTTCTGGAAAAACTGCAAAACAACCTAAAATAATATTTAAAGAATATCCACCTCTTGGATATACAAAATTAGATGGAATTAAGCTTGGGGGAAAATGTATTAAAAATTGGTGTGAGTTTTCAGGAGAAAAATTAAATTTAATTACAATAATAAAAGAAAAAGAAGATGTTGAAATTTCGCATAATATTATAGAGACAAGAAGATGAATATAAAATAAATATTAAGGAATTGTGAGAAAAATGAAAGGGTATGAAGAACCAACAACAACATTCATAGAGATTTTGACAATAATTATTTTCACACTATTTATTTTTGGAAGCTTGATAACTATGACAAGATTTAAAACAGAGATAAAAAATGCTAATGAACGTAGATTAGCGATAGATTTTGGTGAAAATGTTATATCTGCAAATTGCTTAGCAGATAGCAAAGGTGTTTTAAATGAGACAAAGCTAAATCAAGAGCTACAATATTCGAAGAATACTGAAAAAGATTCTGAAGAAAAGGATGGATTATCTTGTATCGCTACAGGTTTCCTTGCAAAGATTATGATATTTGTAAAAGACGAAAATGAAGAAAAGGTATTTGAATTTGGAAGGGCTGATAACCCGCAAAGCAGATTTAGATTTCCAGCAATTATAAAAAAAGAAAATGGAAAAACGCTACCTTGCGTAGTTGTAGTTGAAGTTGAAATTCCAAAGTAATTTTAATTAAAAGTGATAAAAATGAGAAAAAAAGGATTTACATTCTCTCTTGCAGTAATGTCATTCATTATAACAATTTTCATAGGAGTAATAATTACGCTTGCTATGGTATTTATGACAACCTTCCATATATATATAACAAAAAAATTTATAATAGAGCGCGTTTTAGAATCTACGCAAGCTCAGGATATGTTACTTTCACTTTTAGAAGCAGAACAAGAAGGAGTTAAATTTCGGCAAGCTATTGTTTACGCTTTATATCAAGATTCTGAAAAACCAAAGATTTGGAATGGAGAAAAAATAGTAGAGTATAATCTTGAAGAGATTGCAAAAAAATTTTTGGGTTATTTTTATGAGAATGATAATTATTGGCTTTTTATTTATGACGAGAAGAAAAATGAAATTAAAACTATTTGTAAATCTCAAGAAAACATAGAAGATCTATTTAAAAAAGAGAGTAAAAAAAATAGAAGAGCTTCCTTTCCTATTGATGAAAATAGATGGCTCGTACTTTATATAAATCTAAAAACTCAAGAATAGCGTGATAAATTATGAAAGGTGGAATATTTACATGGGCGGCTGTAATAGCATTGAGTATAATTGCAACATTTTTTATAATAATAGCTACGCTCTCAAGTTCTAAAGAAATAAGGCTTTCTGATGAAGTTGGAAAGGGCATAAATGCGATTAACTTATTTTATCTTATCCAAAATATTTTAGAAGAAAGAGTAAAACTTGAGGTAAATGTTATAGCGCTTGAACTTGGAAATGATTGCGGTGGTTTAGAGTGCGGAGAGCATTGTAGATGGTGTGAAGAAAAACCTAAACTAGAAGATTTGAAAAAGGAGTATGCATCAAAATTAAAATCTGCTATTGAAAAAATAAAATTCCCAGAAAATTTAGGAAAATTCAATCTTCAAAATCCGAAGCTAAAAGAGATAAGAATCAGAGACGAGGAAATAGAAATTGAGCTAGAGTCTCACGTGATAGATTATAGTCTTAATGAGTTTAATCTCAACGTATCAAATGGTACTTTGATTTTTATTGAGAAAAATCGCTACCCATTATTTCTTAAGATCGGAAGAGATTTTGTAGAAAATGATTTAACTAAAAACTTAGATGAAGAATTAAAGAATGTAAAAACAAAAGCTTCTTTAACATTAGAAGGAAGGTGTGCAACCCCAGATGAGTTATTGAGGCTAACTGATTTTGATACGCTTGAGGATATTATAAGAGATATACTGAATAAAATAAACTCTAAAGATCCTTACAAAAAGGAAAATTGTAAAGCAGAGCTTGGATCTTTTTCTGAGCAGTCTGTTTTAAAATATTATAACACTGTTTGGATTTCAGAAGAGCCGCCAATATGTTATGCTGAAGCCAGCTTTTCTTTTCAATTAGAATATAAGATTAATTTTGTTTGTATCGATGAAAACAAAAAGGTACCAAAACAAGGTAGCATTGAGCTAGAAAATCTTACATTAAAGTTTTTTGTAAATGTAAACTCAATAGTAGATGATGGTAAAAGTATTAGCAAAATTATTTCCGCGTAAAATTATTTTTGCTTAATGTAATAAAATTTTTAAAGATCAAGGATATATTTTGATGGGTCCGGCGGGATTTTCAAAATCATAGGATCAATTTCATATTTATAATATTTCTTTCCTATTTTCTGATTTTTCGAACCCGCGACTCCCGGCTTTCTTTATCATTGCTATGCTCAAATCTTTTAAGCATTATGCTTAAAAGGCCGGTGCTCTACCTGGCTGAGCTACGGACCCTCTACCAGCGCCTCGGTCGGGATGATCGCATCATTATTTATTTCTTTCTGATGTTTCGAACCCGAGTCAGAGCCTTGCCGTGAATTATATTCAAATTCTCGACAGGGCTCTATGCTAGACCGCTACACCACCGAGGCATTTCTCAAGATTTTTATTAATATTTTATCATGGTTAAGATAAAAATTTAAACTCATAAAAATAATATGCTTAAATATTGTTTATGAAAATAAATAAAAAGATTTTAGATGACAAAGAATTCAAATGGGTTGCAATAAAAATTTCTATCATTATGATTTTGATTTATATTCTTTCTTTACGATTTCCCAACTTCTTCTTTAGCAATTTTTTACTAAGTGCTTCGTCTGTTTTTGAAAAGCCATGGACTTTAATAACGTATGCTTTTCTTCACTCACAAGAAAGTATTACTCATATATTTTATAATGTATTTGCTTTAGCTATGTTCGGCTCTATATTAGAAAAAATAATTGGATATAAAAGATTTCTTTTTGTGTTTTTCTCATCTTCGATATTCTCATCTTTAATAGGAATTCATTTTTATAACAACTTGATTGGAGCAAGCGGCGGGATAATGGGAATTATAGGATGTCTTACTATTATAAAACCAAAGATGATAATTGTTGGGTTCGGGGCTCCAATACCTTTAATACTTGCATCTTTATTTTGGGTCTTCGGCGATTTCTTAGGAGTTTTTTATCCAGATAATGTTGCTCATATTTCTCATCTTTCAGGCATTCTTTTTGGATTTTTGATTGGAGGATATATTAGACTAATTGAAGATGAGAAAAAAGAACAGGAAAAGAAACCAAGAGAAAAAATAATAAGCGAAGAAGAATTTAGAAACTGGGAAGAAAAATGGATGAGAAGATAAAGAATACTTGATTATAGAAAACAATTTATACTAGAACAATTTTGAAAAAATGGTTAACGGCGTCCTGGATTTCCCACTCCAGTTGGAGCAGTACTCTCCAGATCGCTGGGCTGCTTAACTTCCGTGTTCGGAATGGGAACGGGTGTACCCAGCCCGCTTTGGCCGTTAACCAAGATAATATTATTTTTTCGAATTTAAAAATCTTTCTTAGTAGATCTCTATTAATTTATTGAAAGTTGAAACAAAAATTCAAAATATAACATGTTGCAAGCTAAGTAATAACTCAAAAAAGAATTAAGACCATTGCCACGCTCTTAACTCTACAAACCTTTGCGCTGGAGTAGGAACAAATAGCGTAACTGCTCTTATATTTTTTCTTTCAGGTATTGGATAACCTATCTCAAGATAAGGCAAGCCGCCAACATCTATCTCCATTGTAATGTTTATCAAAGCATCTATGATTTGCGAAGCATCTTTAAGAGCGATCATCTTTCCTCCTGTTTCATTAGCAATGGTTGACATGTACCATTCTAAAGTCGAATCACAATTACATTGAGTTGATGTAAAATTATGATATTTCGAACCCATATAAACAAAACATATCCCACAGGAAGGCGAGTAGCCACAATTGCAACTTGGACAACATTCTTTTCCAGTTACAGCTTTAAATGGGTATACAATCATACTTATATTTTTTGCTGCGTTTATTCCATTTTGTAAGCTTTTATATTGTGCTGAATTTTGATCTTTTGTACAAGTCTCGCTTCCTCCAGGTAATTCATCTGAAAGAGGTATTCCTATCTTAAACGAATATTCATTCCATCCTCCTTTTGGACCTTCTGCAATAGCACAAGCTAAACCATTTCCCCAATCTTCATCAGTTCCTAAATCGTCTGCCCAACCAGTAAGAGTGCAGTTTTGTGATTGTTCAATAATTTTGCAATCAAAATAATCTGTGAATTTAAAATTTCCACAGTTTATAGTTCCCTCGCAGCAAGAAAGAGATCCTCTCAACAAAAATAATCTTGCGCTTACATCTTTTCCTCTTGCTCTTAACGCATCTATTATTTGTGGTAATTGCCTTAGCTCGTTCACATCATCACATAAACTTCCGGATGTGTCAGCAACTATAACAATCTGTATTCCTCTTGCAGGAGGAATATCAAAAGAAATGTTAACCTTCCAATGATTTTGACCATAGATAGCATCAAATCTTTTCTTAACCTCTTCGCTAACATTTATACTTCCTATCGTTGGTCCAAAATAGATTGTATCGTTCTGAATTAAAGCTGCGATTCCGATCAATTCAAGCATTGTTTTTCCTGTTTTTTGTTCAGTCATATATAGTATAGAGTTTACTCCAGCCCTAAACCCTTCTCCTTCTTGCGTTTCATAAAGCTCTTTTATTGTTGTTGTATAACCTCTTATGCTTCCAGACTTAAGAATAGTTGTTAATATTATTATTGCTACAGCCAATACTACAAAACCTAAAATTTCAAATGTTTGCCCTTTTTCTCTTCTAATTCTCAAATTTATCTTACTCTTTTCCGAGTTATTCATTTTTACTAACATTTGCGATCATCTTTATTTCCTAAATACTAATTATTAATTTGTTTGGTGCTAAATATCCAATATTTAAAATATATTCTCCTCTTTTTATTTCATTTCTTCCTTCAATATTACAATA
>JAWBTS010000013.1:0-15375 GCA_039000375.1 Candidatus Aenigmatarchaeota archaeon
GAGCAATACCAGAAATTAACATAAATCCAAACTCGAGATTAGTGGAACCCGGAGAACAAGCAGTATATCAAGGGGTTCTGAAAAATCGCGATTCCATATATTGCAACTTATCTAGATTTGAAATAAAAATAGAGTGTCCGCAAAACTTTGTATGCAATGTAACACCAGATATCATTAACATGACTGCAACATTAACTTTGAGAGGTATTCAAACATTTAGAGTTTTAGTTCAATCGCCAAATAATGCTGAGCAAGCTAGATACAACTTCACTGTCTTAGCAATAAACAAATACAACGAATCACTTATTGGCAGAGCAACGGGAAGTTATGTAATAGGAGTAAAAGAAGATACTCCAAAAGGGACGCTAAAAATAGATAACAAAATTGTAAAGGTTGGAGAAAATATAACATTAACTATAGAAGCATCAGACGAGAATGGATTAGATAGCGTTATGGCATTCTTTAAAGGAAAATGGAATACAAAAAATTGTAATAAAGAAAAAAGCTGCAAAGCAGAATTCACATTTGTAGAAGAGACTCCGGGTATAAAATTTTATTATGGATATGTAAGAGGATATTCAGCTGATGGAAAGAGAATTGAAGGAACGTTCACTAGACCACCTTTTGTAGAGGTCAGAGTAGTGGAAGAGATTCCTAGAAACGAATGCATAAGAAGTGCACCACAAGTAGATATAGAACCAAAATACAGAAAGGGTGCTATTGGCGATACTTTCGAGTATAGGATATATGTAAAAAGTACTGATAGAAATTGCGAGAGATCTTCATTTAAACTAGAAGCAGAGTGCCAAGAAGGATTGGAATGCAGGATAGAAGAAGCTAGCGTTATGTTATCTCGTATTATAGTAAAAACTACAGGAGTAAAAGAAATTGGAAGTTATAAAATAAAGGTTAAAGCGATAAACGAATACGATACTACATTAATAGGAGAAGCTGAAGCAACTGTAGAAATAGTAAGAGAAACTATAGAAAAAGAAGATAGAGCTTCTGGTGTATTAGTAGCTGATAAGTATAGAATAAGCCCAGGAGAAAATGTAAGCATTACAATAAATGCAAGTGATGATAATGGATTGCATAGCATAAGCTTGTATACTTCAGAGAGAAGATGGGAAACATTTGAATGTAATAAAAGCAAAGTATGTAGCAAAACATGGACATTCAACGAAACAACTCAAGGAATAAAGAATTATTATGGAATAATAAGAGGATATAAAACAGATGGAAGCATTGAATTAGTATATACAAATCCTCCTATGATAACAATAATTGTAAGAGAATCTTATCAGCCAACAACATTACCTGAAAAGATGCTAGAATGCAGCAAAAATGAGGATTGTTTCTGGTGCGGAAATACTTGCATGAATAGAAAAGAAAGGGTAATGTGCCCAATGGTAATGCCACCGCCTGGATATGCTTGCGTATGCGAAAATGGTAGATGCACAGCAAAGAAACAATAAATTATAAACAATAAATTATTTTTTGGATTTTTTTCTATTTTTTCATCTTTTATCTTTCTTTTCTAACTTTTTTCATTTCTTTTACTTCGTTTTCCTTTTTCATATATTTCTCTTTTAATACTCTAAGAACTCATAAGAAGCTCGTCATGAAACAATTTATCGTGTTTTGGTAAAATGGGATAGTAACTTCGATCAAATCGACACTGAGGATAATCATAAGAATCTCAACACTTAGCAAAAATTATGTATTATCTACTTTATAATTATCTTTTAATCAATTTTAGAATATCGTTTACAATTCTTTCTATCCTTTCAAAGAAATCTTTTTTAATGTTCCTTTTAAAAGTCGAGAATAATATTAGATATAAAGTAGCAGATTCCTCTATGTAGCGAATTGGCTGAAAAGTTGTGTTAATTTTAACATTTGTTGAACCCTTTTTCTCAGAAAGCTCGCTAAAGAATCCTAAACAGCCAAATCTTAAGATGAATGAGAGTAGAAAAACTTTGAATATACCAAAGCGGTGAGCAAGAAAACCACCGACAATATTTCCTAAAATTGTTGCAACTTCTATAGAAGAGTTGTATATGGAAGTTATTTGAAAAACGTTGCTCTTCTTTGCGAAGTCAGAAAAGTAAGAAAAACTTGCTATCTCGAAACCGGCCCAACCCATAGCACCAATAACAACAAGAAAATAAAGTAGAAAAACGCTTGGAGTTAAAGCGTAGCAAAGTGGTATAGTAGCGATAAGCAATACGCAAGAAAGCATAGTAATCCTTCTTCCTATAAAATCAACAACAAATCCCCATGGTCTATAAAATAAAATATATGTCAAAGAGCTCATAAAAGAAATTATTGCAACGTCTACAGCATTTCCTTTAAGTGCAGTTACAACGTAAACAGAAAGGAATGGAGCAGCCAATCCAACTGCAAAATTTAATAGCGCTCTTCCCACAATTAGTAACTTGAAATCTTTACTATATTTATAATCAAATTTTTGCTTAGGAAATATTAAGTATTTTTCTTTCATATAACTCAAAGAAAAGAATTGAAAAGCTGCAAATATTCCAAAGATTGTAGGAACTAAAAATATTGGTTGAATAAATCCATAACTTTTTATAAAATATCCAGAAATCATTGTAGCAAGCATGGAGCCTAGAACACTTCTTCTGTTTATCTCTGCTATAGTTCTTCCTCTCTTATAAGAAGGTATTGTATTTACAAGCATACTTGTCCAGGAAAGCGTAATTGCAGCAGAAAAAATAGCTTGTATAGATAAAAATAGGATAAGTTCAAAGGGGTTTGAACTTCTTCCTATTATAATCCACATAAGAGACCAAGATAAGGTTGCTATAAATAAAGTTAGGCCTCCTCCAAACTTTCTTTGTCTTAGTAAAAAGTAACTTATTATAAGTTGCATTATTATGTAAGAAAACTGTATAGACGCATTAAGATAGCCTAAAAGAATATTTGAAGCTCCCAATGCTAGTGCAAAAAGAGTTATAAAAGGAGATATAAAACCAGAAGAGAATGCTCTGAAAAATTCAAAGCGATAAAATCTTTTCATGTGAATTCTTTTATTTTAATTAAGATTTAAAGTTTTCGAATAATAGCTTTTACGATGCTTCCAGAAATTTATAATAGAATTTATAATAATAAAAGAAAGGAAAGATTAGAATTATATTTGAGTCCGGAGATTGAAGATCATTATTCAAAAATTTTGAAGGATATCGAAACTGGAAGAAAAGATGCTATCAATACTCTTTCTGAATTTTTGAATTTCAGTTTAGATATTCCATATCCTAAAATGATCATCGTTGAGAAACTTCCAGTAATAAAATATAAAGGAAATTTTTATCCAATTCTTGGAGAAGAGGATGGAAAAGCGATAAAAATAAATAAGGCATTTTATACTTCAGATTGTTTTCCAATAATTCTAGATTTTGATGATGGTTTGCTATATACTTTGCCACTTTGCTATAGACTTAAAGAGGAATATGTCTATGAGACAATTTCTCATGAATTCTTACATCATGCATTAAGAGATAGAATTATAAATGAAGCAGTAGTTCATAAGCTTTCTAAAAGTAGATAGTTTTAAACCTGATTATAATTAGTTTATATTTCTTCTATAGCAAATTCTTATTAATGATAGAGCTTGCTATTATAGGAAAGCCAAACGCTGGAAAAAGCACTTTTTTAAAGGCCGCAACCCTCGCTGATGTTAGAATAGCAAGTTATCCTTTTACAACAATAAGTCCTAATTTTGCAATTGCTTATGTAACTACAAAATGCGTTTGTAAAGAGCTTGGATTAAATTGTAATAATTGTATAAATGGAATTAGATTCATCCCAATAAAATTGATAGACGTTCCTGGCCTAGTTCCAGGAGCTCATAAAGGGAGAGGTCTAGGTAATAAATTTCTAGACGACCTTAGACAAGCACAAGCATTTATTCATGTTGTAGATTTTTCTGGACTAACTGATAGCGAGGGTAATCCAACAAAAGGTCATAATCCTCTTGAGGATATAGAATTTCTAGAGAATGAAATAGATGAGTGGTTGTTTTCAATTGTTCTAAGAGCATTAGAGAGATACTTTAAAACTAGTAATACAATAGATTTTGAAAAGATTGATATGCTTACAAATTTAATAGCAAAACAGCTTACAGGCTTGGGAATAAAAGAAAGTGTAATAAAATCCTGTCTACTTGAATTAAAAGGAGTGTTGAGTGAGGAAAATCTAAAATATTTTGTAAAATCTCTTAGAAAAAAAGCAAAACCAATGCTAATAGCAGCTAACAAAATTGATATGGAAGAAGCAAAAGAAAATTACTTTAAATTAAAAGATAAGATAGAGTATCCAATAATTCCATGCTCTGCAGACTATGAGCTAGCATTAAGGATTGCTAACCAAAAAGGAATTATCGACTACTTACCCGGTGAAAGAGATTTTAAAATAAAAGGAAATATAAATGAAAAACAAATTTTAGCATTAGAAAAGATAAGAAGGATGCTTAATGAATTTGGCTCTACTGGTGTACAAGATTGCCTGAATAAGATAGTTTTTGACTTGTTAAACTATATAGTAGTTTATCCTGTTGAAAACGAAAACAAATTCTCTGATAAAAAAGGTAACATTTTGCCAGATGCGCTTCTACTTCCTAAAGAATCAAAGCCCATAGATCTAGCTTTTGCAATCCATAGCGATCTCGGAGAAAATTTTATTTGTGCAATAGATGCAAAAACCAAGCAAAAGGTTGCAAATGATTATGAGCTTAAGAATAACGATATTATAAAAATTGTTGCTAGATAGATATTTAAGGGCTGTTGAACAGATATTAAAGGTTGGTTTTATGAAAACGTATGAAAAATGTAATAAATCAAGAGAAGTTTATACGATAGAAAAGGTTTATAATGAATGTAAAAGAATAATAAGTAAGTCAAAACTTTTAAAAAAAATCAAGGAAAGAGAAATAAAATTTGAAACTCCGAGAAGAGATATAGATGCTGACATAGCTATTCCTTGCTTTTCTCTTCATGAGAAGCCATTAGAGCTTGCATTAAAACTTGCTGATTTTTTCAATAAATATGAAAACAAAAGATTCATAAAGGAAGCAAAAGCCATAAACGCTTATCTCAATCTAAAAATAAATTACAAAAACTTTTCAAAAGAGGTCGTAAGTGAAGTGTTAAGGATGGGAGATAAGTATGGCTCAAGCAATATAGGAAATGGAAAATGCATAATAATAGATTATTCTTCTCCTAACATCGCAAAACCTATGAATGTTGGTCACTTAAGATCGACGATAATTGGACAGGCAATTTATAACATTTTAACTTTTTTAGGTTATAAGTGCGTAGGAGACAATCATCTTGGTGATATTGGCACGCAATTTGGCAAACTTATAGTTGCTTACAAACTATGGGGAAATAAAGATAAGATAGAGAAAGACCCAATAAAAGAATTGATGAGACTTTATGTAAGATTTCATAAAGAAAGCGACAAAAATCTTGAAGATGAAGCAAAACTTTGGAGTAAGAAGCTTGAAGATGGTGATAAAGAAGCTCTTGAGATATGGAGATGGATTGTAGATATTAGCAAAAAAGAATTTCAAAAAATATATAAAATGCTGGGAATAAAGTTTGATCTTGAATTAGGAGAAAGCTTCTATTTAAAAATTGCTAAAGAGGTTGTGGAAGATGCTTTAAGAAAAGGGATCGCTAAAGAATCTGAAAATGCCTTAGTAGTAAACTTTGAAGACTTGCCACCACTTGTTATTCAAAGATCGGACAAAGCAAGTTTATATCAAACTCGTGACATAGCAACTATAAAATACAGAAAGGAGAGATTTCATTTTTATAAATGCTTGTACGTAGTTGGTTCTGAACAAAAATTATACTTTAAGCAAGTATTTAGAGTTGCTGAAATGCTTGGATACATAAAAAAAGATGAATGTATTCATGTTGATTTTGGGCTTATGAGATTGAAAGAAGGAAAGATGTCTACAAGAGAAGGAAGAGTTATTCTATTGGAAGATCTGATAAATAGAGCAATAGAGCTTTCTAAATCACTCATAAAAGAAGCTAAAAATGAGGAGGAAAAAGATGAGATAGCGAAAAAGGTTGGAATTGGGGCAATAATATTTAATGATTTGAAAGAGGATCGTATTAAGGATGTTGTTTTTGATTGGGATAAGGCTTTAAGTATAGAAGGAGATTCTTGCCCTTATGTTCAATATGCTTGCGTAAGAGCAAAATCTATAATTGATAAATATGGAAAAGAAATAAAAACAAAAAATTTGAAATTTGAAAATCTAGAAGAAGAAGAAAAGATATTGATAAGGAGAATAGCGGATTTTCCAAAGGTTATCCTGATGGCTGCAAATAGCTACAAACCTCACTACATAGCTCAATATCTTTTAGATGTTGCAGATGCTTTTAACAAATTTTATGAGAAGCACAAAGTAATAGGTAGTGAAAAGGAAAAAGAAAGAGTAGCAATTGTTAAAGCAGCCTATATTACTCTAAAGGTCGGACTAAAACTTTTGAACATAGAAGTTCCAGAAAAGATGTAAAGAACTTTATTATAAAAATTCTGTATTTTTTATCGTTATATTTTAAATTCTATAATCTAAGCTTCTTTTTACACACTCTTTAAGATATCTTGATAAAGCAGTTGATATTTTTCTACTCATTGAATTTTCAATTCCTTCACCTATTATATTTCGAATTGTATCTTCAACATCATCTTCTATTGTTATTATTTCAGAAAGTTTACTCAAAACAATTTGTGGATCAGAAGAACGAAATATATATTTTCTTTTCGCATTTTTTGTTGTAGTTCTCAAAGCATAATAAAATGCTCTTCTATAATTTTCATAACTCTCATCTAAACCCTCTAATCTTTTTATTTTTGCACCATAAAACGAAGATTTATAAAAATTACAATTAATTGCTTTAACCTCATCTAAAGTAGAAAAATCAAAGCATGATTTGCTCATATTTGAATGGCTTAGGTCAACTCTTTTCATACAACTGTGCTCAAAATTGCTAAATGGTGCATAAACTTCTCTAAAATCCACGTCTACAAATATTCCATGAGGTAGAGTTAGATGCGGTAGTCTCGCCCCATTAAAATTAGATTTCTTTACAAATATGTGTGGTAACCAAAGTGGAATTATTTCGGCCTTAATTCCACTTAAATCAGAGTTTTCCAAGATTATTTTTTCAGTTTGTTTATTTTCGAAAAGATATGAATTAAACTCAAACATTAAGTCAAAGTCTTTATCAAAATTGTACCCCTTTATGCTTATGTCTCTAAACTCTCTTTCTCCTCTCATTATCTTTTTTATAAACTCTTTTCCGCTCATTCTAATTTTTTCTGTCATTTTTACACCCATGAAAAATATCGAACAAAACAATTTAAATTTTTATAATATCTCTTGCTATATTTCTAGATTTTATGAAAATTTTAAATCAATGCTGTTAATTCAATGTATTTAAAAGTATTCAACAATTATAATAAATATGCTCAAGATAAGAGGAGATCAACTGATAGGAAAATTTGTAATAAGTGAAGAAACTGGAAGAAAGTTTGGGACAGTAAGCGACTTTAAATTTATTGTAGAATCAGGAGAACTTCTAAGCCTTCTTTTAAGCGAGGTAACAAGCTATGCAAAAGAGGTTGGGATAGAACAAGATGAAAAAGGAAGGTTCATGATCCCATTCTCTACAGTAAAGTCTGTGGGGGATTTCATAATAATAAGCGAAAGAGAGATAGTATAGCCGCCTAATCAACGATTTGCTCAGCCTAACAAATAAGCAAGAAGTAAGCAAATCGCTCCTATTAGATAAGTAAAAAAATAGCCAACAATAATTCTTGGTATAATTGTTTGCAATCTTTTATTTTTTGATAAAACACTTTCAAACTTCTTTACACCCGGAATTTTTTGCATTATTTTATGAATTGGTTCTACTAACTTTTCAGGAAGAATTAATCCTATTCCTAAGGCAACTAGAAATTGTAATCCAAAATCTGGAACAAAAAAATTCGTGAAAAAAAGCCCAATTGTAATTAGCGCTTCTTTAAGCATATTTATTCAATTTTTAACCCTGAAATAAAAAGCTTATTAGCAACTTCGCAGATCCAGATAGATTTTCAAAATTTAGATTTCTATATTGGTTTTTATATAAAATGGTTTTATATAAAATTGTAACTATCTTTAGATAGTTACAAAAATTAAAATTTAAATATTTTAAAAACAATAAAGTAAGAATTAAAATTTGCAAAAGGTGAGAAAATTGAGCTATGGCTTAAATATACAAAATCGTTTTTTATATGAAGGTTTGCCTGAGATTTATAGCAACAATCTTCGATACAATTCACCTGAAATGAATAAAAAGGAAAATTTAGCAAACAAAAGTTGCATAAGTGATTTCGACTTAAGAATTCTTTTAGAAATAGCAAAGCAAGAAGAAGATAAAGGAAATTTTGAGCATGCTGCCGTAGCATATAAATTTGCTAATAGGTTTGGTGATTATCTTAGATGCATGGACGTAGCGATAAGAATAGCTGAAGAAGAAAAAGATTATCATAGAGCAACTATACTGGCTGAGCAAATTGCAAGCGAAGATGTAGTAGAAACATATAGAAGATTTGAGAGATTGAAAATGTAGAATCAAGATTTTATATATTCAAATGATGGTTTAGCTCTCTTTTTCTTAATCTTACTATAACTAAAATAATTACAAATAGAGCTGCGATTAAAAATAATAAATAAGCTGTTATATCTATTTCTATTCTTTTTGAGAATTTTGAAATATCCACTGAGAGCATCAGTTTGTTGTATTTATCATAGATGTTTATTTTATTTCCATTTTCGAAATAAGGTATAGTTAAGACGATTTCTCCGCTCTTTATCTCTTCAACTCCGCCCCTAATCTCTCCTGTTTCTTCATCTATATAATCATAGAGCCATTTATCTGGAAGTAAAAATGTAAAGGAATGTAAAACTTTATTTTCATTAGAGATAACGATACACTTGTAGCCATTTTCTAATTCTTCAAAACTTCTAGGATAACCATCCTTAACGTAAACGTTTTTGAAATAAATTTTTTCATCGTCAAACATTAGCTCGAGGATATATATCTTGTTACTAGGCTTTGAAGAAAAATAAGTTAAAAATATAAACAAGATAGAGAGTACTAATATCATAGATATAAATAACATTAAACTCTTTCTCATTTTCCCATCACCACTAACTATATTTATTTAAAACTGAAATAATTTGTCTTCTACAAACTGGGCAAAAATGCGAAACCTGAGTAGTTGCCATTATACAATCTTTTTCTGTTGGTCTATAAAGATTCGTATAACTACAATTTCTATAACATCCTGTTCCAGGAACACCTGCCCATTTGCTACAAGTTGAGGAGGTGTCACAATTAGCTCCTGAGTAATAAAGTTGCCCTTCTATTCCATAGCTATATTCGTCCATTAAACCAGCGATATGATGTCCTCCACATTCATGAACAGTTATTAATGGATAGTTATGAGAAGCTGCACAATAAGAAGATGCCCTCATACTTTCACCTCCAGCTCCAGCTCTTTCATTGGTTTTTACTAGTACAATGATAGCATCATTTGGACAATCTGAAGCTAATGTAATAACTCTATTTGTATTACATTTAATAGTCCTGGTTTGTTGGCTAATCTCGCATTGAAGATCTATAAATCTATTTACATAATGGACATTAATTCTACTCCTATATGTGGAGTAAGGATCTGTGTTTAATAAATAATTTGCATGTTCATTAACCTTCGATATAAATAAGGAAAGTTCTGAGCTGGAGTAATTAGCACCTACAAAAACTATATCTAACTTTGTTGATGGATCACCATTATTTATTAATGATACACAATTATTTTGAGAGATTGTTGTTGTGGTTGAAGAAGTTGTAGTTGTTGAGGAGGTTGTAGTTGTTCCTCTTATTGTTGTTGTGGTTGGTGGTCCTGGTGGTCTTTCTTCTCCACTAATTGTTGTTGTGGTTATTGAGGAGGTTGTTGCTATTGTTGTTGTCTGAAGTGTTGTAGTTGTGGTAGTTGTAACTATAAGAATACTCGTTGTAGTTGTTGTTTGGCGAGGCTGAGTTTTTATTGTAGTTGTCGTTATTGGAATCTCTACTAGTTTTGTGACAGCGATTACAGTATCAAAGAATGTTTTATTTATTATTATGGTATAATTATACCTTGGTCTTTCTCCTGCAACTCTAGCTAATAAGCTTAACAAATCCTCTTTCATTGAGGGCGTTCCTATGTAAGTCATAAAAGTATTGCAACTTATCTTTCTGCAGTTTGGTGCTTCATTAAAAAACTGATAACAAAAATATTTTCCTAAACCAATTTTATTCTCAGAAATAAGAACGGAAACTTTGTCAGGAGGCTCCTCGTCGCTATAATTTGAAACATATACTGCTCTTATGCTTTCTGGCAAAGAAATTTTATAATAATAAGTTTCTCCAATTCCTCCTACTAAGCAAGTTCTTTCTATCTTTTCATAAAGAGTATTTATCTCACTAAGTGCTGCTTGCTTTTCATTGATTTTGATTGTTTGTATAGAAATATAAATACCTGCGAAAAATATTATCATTCCAAGAATTATTCCTCCTATAACAAGAATCCAAGCAGAAATTCCTTTTCTCATTTTCATTGTTCACCTAATTCTTAATTTTATTTTTACTTACAACTATTTATACAATTTTCATAAAGTTCTTTTGCTTTCTCAATACACTTGAGCATGTTATTTTCTTTTATACATTCTCTTGTGTAGCTTATTGCATCTCCTTTACAATTTCTTTTGCAAATGCAAAGAGCTTCGCAATTAGTGCTTGAGATTATAATTCTTCTATCCTCATAAGCAATCTTCACTTCTCCCGTGCTATCGAGAAAAACATCTAGCTTGTCATTATCTAAGAATGCCTTTGATGTACAATTCTCGCAATTTTCAAATAGACAAATATTATTTGGAAGCTTCTCGCAATCTAAATATTTTGTTATCTCTTTTTCTGTTGTTAAATTTTCTATTCTTAAAAGCTTGCAAACATTTGCACTTGCTTCCATACCATACCGATTTTCTCTCCAGCATTCTAGAGCATGCCTTGCAAGTTCTTTTGCTATATTGGATCTAATAGATGCTTTGCTATCTAAAGGATAATATCTAAGCAAGAAAAATATCATTAATCCTCCGATTACAAGTGCAATTATTACATATAAATAGCTTTGAATAAATTCTATATCTCCTTTTCTTCTTACTTTATAATTCTTTAGAGAAGCAATTCTTATTTTAATTGGATTTAATTCGATAATTGACATTAATTTAATTTATCTCCACATTATTCTTAAAATTTTATAGCAACTGTGCTCTTGATAACATAATTGCCAATCAACTAATCTTTAAACCTTATACATCTCTTATTCCTTTCTCATCTATCTTAAATACCGCCTCTCCTTCTGGCAAGTAAGGAGAATCTATCAATCTTGCTATTCTTTTATTATCCTTTCCTTTTCTTAAGTATAATCTAAACATTGCCGCATGTCCAACAACATGACCGCCTATAGCCATTGTGGGATCTCCGAAAATAATATCTGGCCTTGCCATTACTTGATTTGTGACATAAACTGCAATATTATAAGCATCTGCAATTCTTTGAAGTGTATGCAAATGCCTATTTAATTTTTGTTGTCTTGATGCAAGCTCTCCTCTACCAGAGTAATCTGCTCTAAAATGACTTGTCAAAGAATCTACAATAAGTAATTTAACGTTCTTTTCTTCTATTAGCTCTTTTGCTTTTTCTGCAAGCAACATCTGATGATCTGAATTAAAAGCTTTACCAACGTAGATATTTTTTAAGACACTTTTAACATCTAGATTTAAAGCTCTTGCCATCTGCTCTACTCTTTCTGGCCTGAAAGTAGATTCTGTATCAATAAAAACACAAGCACCTTCTAATCCTCCTTCACTTTCAGGAAGTTGAACATTAACCGCAAGCTGCATCGCAAGCTGGGATTTTCCAGAACCAAAGGCACCATAAGCTTCTGTAATTGCTTGCGTTTCTATTCCTCCTCCTAAAAGCTCGTCCAATGCCTTACTTCCAGTTGTAATTTTATATATTCCTTTCCTTTTTTCTAATATAGTGTCAGCTGTTTCAAAACCCATCTTAAGTTTTTTTCTAGCAGCATCTATAATCTTTTGGGCTGTCGCCTCACCAAGCTCACAAGCTACGGCTATTTCTCCAGCAGAAGCTGTTGCTATACTCATCAAGCTTCTATAACCTGCTTTTATCAGCTTTTCGGCAGCTTTAGGTCCAACACCAGGAAGATCTAAAAGCTCTTTTTCTTCTTCACTAAGCTCTATATGTTCCTCCTCTTCCTCATAATCTTTCATTTCTTCCTCATCTTCTATTTTTTTCATAATTACTCACTTCAATTTTTCATTATTTTTCATAAATATTAAAATCATAATTCATTTAATCATGTTTTCTTTTTCAATCTCGCTAATCTCTTTTTCTATTCTTTCTATCTCTTTTTTTATATCAACATCCTCTACACTATTTACAACAAACTCTAAGCGATCATAAATCTTATTTCTTTTTACATAACCTTTGAAAATGAAGTCCTTTCCTAAAGATTTATGCAACTCTTTAAATACATTTATATTAGATTCAAATGCTTCCTTTGCAGAAATTCCAAGAATTTTTTCTGCATTTTCTCTAAATATTACTATTCTCATGTTACCTGTTCCATCATCTACAACACCAGAAATAACTAGCATAGGCTCTCGCTTTTTATGAATCTCACATTCTTCTTTTACAACCTCATTGCACTCTGGGCAAATAAAGAAAAAAGGATTTATATCAAAAACCTGAACTAAGCATGCTCTAATACTTGCGTATTTTCCTTCTTCTAATTCCGAGATATCATATCTAGTGTATTCTCTTTCTATTTTTTCTATTTCATCTATTGATGGTAGCTTTTCTGCATCTTCTCCTGTAACTAGTTCTATCTCACCACGAGAAACTCTTAGCTCTGGAAATCCAAAATTATCCCTCACGTAAGCATCAACTATTCTTACAACATCACCTTTCGAAAATCCTCTAAACTTTTTTATTTCATCGT
Organism: Candidatus Aenigmatarchaeota archaeon; assembly: GCA_039000375.1. Classification (GTDB taxonomy): domain Archaea; phylum Aenigmatarchaeota; class Aenigmatarchaeia; order GW2011-AR5; family JAHLMP01; genus JAHLMP01. The sequence goes on from JAWBTS010000013.1 coordinate 13,150, forward strand.
CCCATAAAACAACCCTAATAACGCCAGTCTCATCTCCTATAAAGAATGAGAGTAGCTTTCCTTCGCCTCTCTCATCGTTTTCATCTCTTTGAAATGTTTTCACATCGCTTACTTCTGTTATTCTTCCTACTACATTTATGTTTTTCATTCCTGCAACAATATTACCTATCTTTATGTCATAACTCTTTCTTTTTATTAGTGATATTCCCAAATCTTTTGCTAAAATATATGCAGCACCTTCGTCGCTTATAAGATTAGAAAGCTCTCTCTTCTTTTCTTCTATTCTTTTTAAAATCTCTTCTCTTTTCATTCCAGTTGTTGCTTCTATCTTCTCTAAAATCTCTTCTAGCGTATACATAATACTAACTTTTGAAATAAAATTTTAAAATATACCATATAATTTTCAAGTTTTTCTCTACATTAAATTCTAAGAATATACCAAAAATCTAATTTAATAGTTTGAGTAAAGATCTAATAATTAAAATTGAGTATAGATCTAATAATTAAAAGAAAAGAAAATAAATTACTCTATATACCTTAGCTCTACCTTATATTTTTTTTCTTTAAGTTCGTTTTGAGATTTTTTCATTAAATCTATCACCCTTATTAAAATTTTAAATATGAAATCAAGCTCCATATTTTACTAAATTTTAAATTTTCTTCATTTAATACTCTCGCTTGCTTGCACTGTTTTCTTTTCCTCTTTCGGTAATTTTGATAGCTTTTTCATAAGCGTATCTAATGTTTTTGCTATCTCCTTTCCTTCTTCAGTTAGCGCAATATATTTCACTCTTCCTTCTTTTTTATATCTGACAATTCCTAACTTTGCGAATATATCCAAAAGTTTTACTACATGCGAATATGTGCAATCTATCTCCTTCGCAAGCAGAGTTACATATTTATGCTCTTCTGTATTTAATGAAATAAGAAGCTTTGCTGGTTTTTTTCTTAGCAATAGTTCTTCGAAATTTGTCTTCTTTTTCATTTGTGCACCTGCTTTTCGTTAAACGAAAATAAATTTTCAATTATATATTTTAGTTAACTTATTTAAATATCTTTAAATTTGCGTTATTTTCTTTTTAATCTTATTTTTTTCTTTATTTTTTTCTTCAATCTTTGATATCTAATACTTGATTTTATATTTTTAACTCTCTCTATAGCATGTAGCTTTTCAACAACTACAAACAACCCTATTGAAAAGAATCCCAAAAATATTGAATAAAGTAGATTTCCAAATCCTTTTTTTGGATCTAGTAGGAAATCCACTGCAGCGTAACTAAATATAGAGATTGCAAAGATTACAGCAAGATGTGTTAAATACTTATAAATATTTTCGTAACGATCCTTTGAAGTTACTTTGCAAACCCAAAAGAAAAAGAAAGATAAGGAAAAGAATGGAATTCCTTTTTTTAGAAAAATCAATATTTTTTGCAAAAGCTCTAGCGTTAAGCTTACTCTTACTTCATTGTACCCCAAAACTATTCCTGAAACCAAAAAAGCAAATCCAACCACAAAAGAAAACAAAGTCATTCTACTTTTCATTAAAATTTTTATTGTATCTCTTGCAATACTTGCGCTAATATCCTCAAGTTGAAAACCTTTAATTAATAGATAAGCACCTACTGTAAGTAATATCAATCTCCAAGCCCAAGCACCAAATATAGCGATAAGTATAATTGCTATCGATGGTAAACCAATAAATAATCTTGAAGCTTTAGGATTTGATGTTATATTTTTGATAAAATCTTTAAAAACGTAATAGCTAGATTCTAAAGTTTCGCTTTGTTTTACAACAATCCTTTTTAGAGATATGATAGGCAACCTTGACTGAATTATTGGAATTATATATTCGTCCTCTGCACCATCGGTAACGAGTATTGCATTCTTGGGCTTTAACTTATTAATAACAAGTTCAAGCTGCTCACTCAAAACTTTATCAGATTTTATCCCGACATCTTTATCCCCAGTTAAAATAACAACTTCGCTATCCTCTTCTAACTCTTTCTTTATTTTTAGAGCACCGAATATCGAGTTTGCATCACTATCTTCAGGATCATTTAGCAAAAGCTCTTTCGCAGCTTCTAGGCAATCTTTTTCTCCTATAATTGGTCCTTTAAACTTAGTCTTCTCTCCAATGTCATTATCTCTATCTATACAAATTATAATGGTTTTCTGAGAATTGTTCATAATTTTTAATAAACACTAGTAATTTTAAAGTTTGATATT
>JAWBTS010000014.1:0-13741 GCA_039000375.1 Candidatus Aenigmatarchaeota archaeon
GTTGTTGAAAAACTTATAAAAAGAAATGAAAAAAGATTTGTCGAGTTTTTTAATACTGCTTCTACTATTACGCCAAGACTTCACAAGCTAGAGCTTTTGCCAGGAATAGGAAAAAAGTATATTCAACTTATAATAAAAAACAGACCGTACGAATCTTTTGAAGATATAGAGAAAAAGGTTGGAATCTCAGATATAGTAAAGATAATAAAGAAACGTGTGCTTCAAGAATTAGAAGGAGAAGAAAAGTATAATATATTTGTAGCTCCTTTTAAAAGGAGCTTCTTCTAGCAAAGATTTTCTTTATTTTTCTAAATTTTTGCAATAATAAACAAGAAAGAATTTTTGTAAAAGTATTATTTGAAAAGTATTATTTTATTGCTAAAAATACTGGAAACAAAACTATGAAAGCTAATATAAATGCAAAAAATATAGAGGTGATTTTTGTTACCTTTTCAGCAGTTCTTTTGCTTGAAAATTTTCTTATTATTTCATAAAACATAAGCCCACCATCTAATGGCTTTATTGGAAGCAGATTTATTATGCCAATATTTAAATTCAAGAAGTATATCCACATAAATAGTGCGATTATAAAATCTAAAATACTTTCCAATGCTTGAATCTTTTCTTTAACTTTTGTAAATGTATAAACATTACTTATTCCTATAATTGCTCTAGATTCATTATTTATATCGCTAATAGTAACTATTGAATAATTTCCTTGAGTTGTTTCTATCCTAATCTCTTCTCCAGGTCTTATATTCTCCATAACTTTTGATAGTTCTTCTATTGTTCTAACCCTTATACCATTAATATAGAGTATAGTTCCGCTAAGATTGGCTTCCTTTGCCGGAGAGTTATTTAAATAACTTACAAAACCAACTCCATATGGCTCATAAAAAATAGAAAAGAATAGAAAAGCTAAAGCAATAGTAGCTATAGCAAGCACAATATTGCTAAATGAGCCAGAAGAATATACTTTTAGTTTTGTAAGAGTATTAGCTTTTTTTAATTGCTTTTCATCTGGTTCGCAAAATGCTCCAGGAAATATTAGGAATAAAAGAAGCCCGAATGATTTTACCTTTATTCCTTCTACTCTAGAAAAGATCGCATGCGATAACTCATGAAACAAAACTACGCTTCCTATTCCTATAACCCAGAAATACCATGGCACAACCATTACTCCTGGCAATATTTTAACCTCGCTAACAGGGCCAGGAGCAAGTATCATAGCACCAATTTTTCTAATTCCAAGTAGAACTTCGATAAAAAGAGAGAACATCAAAAAAGATGCATATATCATTAATATTATTCCAATTATTACAGAAATTTTTGCAAGAGGTTTAAGAATCATTTTTCTCTTTGCAATATCTTCTACAAGCTTTTTTCCTTTTTCTGTTCTTCTTAGAATCAAAATTCCTTGTCTTTCAATATTATTTCTGTCAAAGTAGATCAAAACAACAATAGCTGTAAGAAATAATAAGAAAGATAAAGCTTCGGCTGAAAGCGAGCTTAAAAATTGTAATATAAAAATTTGCATGTTAATCATTATCTAAAAAACAATTAAAAATTTAAAAATAAGTTAGAATTAAATTTTTATAATTCAGAGATAAATTGAAAATCGGTGAGATAAGTGGGCTTTAAAGCTGTACTTGACGATTTATCAACTTTTCGCGATTCTATAGCTACTATTTCTGAGATTATAGAAGAAACTCAGATTAAGATAAAAAAGAATGGGATAGAGCTTATAGCAAGCGATAGGGCTGTTGTTGCTGTTGTAGATTTCAAATTTTCTGCAAAGAATTTTAGAGAATATAATTATGAGAGCGACCTTGCTATTGGTATAAACCTAGCGAATCTTTTACAGATTCTCAAAAGAGCAAGAAGTAGCGATATCACAGAATTCTTAGTATCTGATAACAAGTTTATTATAACCCTAAAAGGAGAATCCACAAGAAGGTTTAGCATACCTTTATTAGATATAAGAGAAGAAATACCTCAAGGAATAGAAAAGCTAGTTTTTCCAGTAAAATTAGAGATTTCTTCCTCTGCATTGGAAGATGGTATAGAGGATGCAGACTTGGTTAGCGATGCATTAACATTTGAGGTTACTAAAGATGCATTAATATTAAAAGCAGAAGGTGATTCAAGTTCTTCTGAATTGATTATTAGTAAAGATAAAGCTAAATTTTATGGAGAAAAGAATGCAAAGGCAACATATTCTCTCGATTATCTTAAAAAGATGATAAAAGGAAGAAAAATATCAGAAAATGTTATAATAGAGTTTGATACAAACTATCCTATGAGAATGACTTTTGAAAGAGGAAGCGATATTGCTCTTTCTTTCATTCTTGCTCCAAGAATAGAAGAGGAGTAAAATAAATAAAGTAAGATAAGAGTAATAATAATTTTCCATGAGTTTTGAATTATAGTTTCTTTGTTTTTTTTGATTTAAGACATAAAATATATATCTAATTCTAAACATTTGCCAATTCTTTTATGCTCTTACTATGCTCTTCCCTTAGATTCGCCTGATAATCCACTTGCTATTATATGTGCAAGTCTTATCGGTTCAGGAACGTTTGAATGTGTTGCTGTAATTGCTATCAATTCTTCAGCTTCTTTCTTGCTAATTCCTGCCTTTTGGTAATAAATTCTTTTCTTTTGAAAGAAATATATCTTTCCAGAATTTTTTACAATCTCCTTTCTTTTTTCAAAGTCATCAAATATTTTCATCGCCTCTATAAATTTTTTTATATTTGGCATCTTTCTCATAATGGCAATAGTGGGTAAATTAGTAAATTTATACAACTCTTTTATGTCAACAAGGTTAAAACCAGCAAAAGATATGCCATTTGTCATTATATAGCGTAGCTGATCTTTATGTCGAGAATTGTTTATAGCTTTTGCAATTTTTTCAGTAGCGTCTAGACCATCATATGCTACTCTTGTAGTTAGCATTCCATCTAAAAAACTTCCGCCACGCACAATAACGCCAACAAGAGTAACTTTATCTTTTTGATTTCTTTCAAACTTTGTGTCATCCCATCCTATTACTCTGACTTCTCTTTTTATCATAATAATCATTTTTGATATTTTCATTAGGAATTAGTAAAAACTTAGTAAATTAAATAAATCTCCTAGCAAACTCAACTAATCTTCTGATAAGAGTACTATTAATAAAATTTTAAATGATTCTAAAAATTGAATAAATACTATGAAGAATAAGGATTTTATCTACAATATTCCAAAAAATTATAATCCACATGAGATAGAAAAGAAATGGCAAGATTTTTGGGAAAGAGAAAGAATTTACGCTTTTGATCCATACTCAGACAAAAATATATATAGCATAGATACACCTCCTCCTACAGTTTCTGGAAAGATGCATATTGGACATGCTTTCTCTTATTCGCAAATGGATTTTATTGCAAGATATCATAGAATGAAAGGAGAAAATGTACTTTGCCCTTTTGGAACAGATGATAATGGCTTACCAACAGAATTACTGATAGAAAAGATTTATAATATAAAATCAAGAGAGATGGAAAGAGAAAAATTCATAGAGCTTTGTTTGAAAACATTGGAAGATATAAGGCCAAAGTTCATAGAAGATTGGAAAAAGCTAGGAATTTCTGCAGATTGGAATGTTTTTTACTCTACCATTGATGAGCATTGTAGAAAAATATCTCAGCTATCTTTCATAGAGCTTTACAAAAAAGGTAGAATATATAGAAAAAAAGCTCCTTTTATATGGTGCCCGAAATGCAAGACAGCAATAGCACAAGTAGAAATGAAAGATGAAGAAGTCGAGAGCGAACTCGTTTATATAAAATTTGAAACGACTATAAATGAGGATATAATTATTGCAACAACAAGACCAGAGCTTTTGGGAGCTTGTGTAGCCATTTATGTTAATCCAGATGATGAGAGATACAAAAAATTCTTAGAGAAAAAGGCAAAAGCGAAGTTGCCAATTTATAATAGATACGTAGATATAATAGCTAATGAAGACGTTGACATGAGTTTTGGGAGTGGAGTAGTTTATCATTGTACTTTTGGTGATGCGAAAGATGTTGAATGGACCCAAAGGTTTAACACAAAAATAATTGAGATAATTAACAAAGATGGAAAACTCAACGAAAATGCAGGTAAATATTATGGAATGAGCATTGAAGAAGCGAGAAAGGAAATAATAAATGATCTTCAAAAGATTGGAGCGATAGTGAAAAAAGAAAAGATTAAACATATTGTGAATGTTCATGAAAGGTGCAACACGCCTATAGAATTTTTAACAACAGAACAATGGTTTATAAAATATCTTGATTTGAAAGAAAAGCTTCTTGAATATGGAAAAAGATTAAAATGGCATCCAAAGCATATGTTTTCTAGATATGAAAACTGGGTTTTAGGTTTGAAGTGGGATTGGTGTATATCAAGGCAACGATATTTTGGCGTGCCATTTCCTTTATGGTATTGTAAGCTTTGTGGAAACGTTATTCTTGCAGAAGAAGATCAACTGCCTGTAGATCCTTTAAAGGATAAACCAAAAAGCAATTGCTCTTGTGGCTCTAAAGAATTCATTCCAGAACAAGATGTTCTTGATACTTGGGCAACATCATCTTTAACTCCAAGAATAGTTGCAGAGCTTTTTAAGGATAAACCATGCTATGAAAAGTTAATTCCAATGAGTTTAAGGCCACAAGCTCATGATATTATTTCATTCTGGTTATTTAATACTGTTGTAAAATTCTATCTTCACGAGAATAAAATACCCTGGAAAGACGTCATGATTAGTGGTTGGGCTCTAGATCCAAAAGGAGAAAAGATGAGTAAATCAAAAGGAAATGTTATAGAGCCAAGCGAAGTAATAGAAAAATATTGCGTAGATTGCCTTCGCTACTGGGCAGCAAGCTCTAAGCTTGGAGAGGATTTGAGGGTACAAGAAAAGATTTTCATAGAAGGAATGAGATTTTTAAACAAGCTTTGGAACGCTTCTAGATTTGTTTTGTTTTCTCTCCAAAGAATAGAAGATTTATTAGAAGGAAATAATTTTGAGAGAATAGTAAAAGATTTTGATATCCAAAAATTATCAAGAATTGATAAGTGGCTAATTACAAAGCTTAGTAGAACAATAGAAAGATGCACAAATGCCTTTGAGAATTACGAATACTCTAAGGCTAAGAAAGAAGCTGAAGAATTCTTTTGGAAGATTTTTACTGATAACTATTTAGAGATTGTAAAAGATCGAATATATAACTATGATAATTACGATAAACTCGAGCTTTTCTCTGCATTCTTTACTTTATACAATTCTTTACTTTCTATAATAAAGCTCTTCGCTCCCATAGTTCCGCATATAACCGAAGAGATATATCAATCATATTTTATCAGATTTGAGAAGGAAAAAAGCATTCATATCTCAAAATGGCCTATCAGAATAGCGATATTCGAAGATGAGGAAAAGCTTGGAGACGAGCTTATAGAAATAATAGCAAAGATAAGAAAATATAAAAGTGAAAATAAGCTTGCAATGAACGCTCCTTTGAAAAAGATTATCATAAATAAAAAGTTCTCTATATTTGAAAGAGAGATAAAAACTACGATGAAAATAGATGAAATAGAATATAAAAATGAAGATGTAGTTGAGATAGTTAATTAACAAAAATTGTTAAAATAAAAGATAATTAAAGCTAAAACCCTAATTTGCGATTAAGCAATTAAAGCTCACTTCTTTCTTTTCCTCGCTACTTTAGCTTTTTCTTCTTCTTTCTTTTCCTCGCTTTCAAATTTCATATCTTCATACTCAATCCATGCTACTAGCAATCCAAGAAAGAATAGGAATATTCCAAACAAGCCGAAGAATACTGTGAGAAAGGCTTCCCAAGCGTTAATTCCTACGATTGCTTTCCACCCTGTTGCAATGTAATCCGCTAGGTACCAATAGATTCCTGCTATTGCTATCAAAATTCCTATTATCATTTTTATTGCTGCATGCATACTTTTCTTTTCTCTTCGAGAATATTAATATTTTTCTTTAGTAATGCTATACGAATAAAAAATTTCTCGGATAATTATATGAGAGGTGTTGGTTTAATTTGATTTGAGATTATTAAATGCTTTAACAAAAGTCAAATTAATATAGAAAAACTCAAAAATACTAAAAATAATAAAACTTTAAATAGCCTTTTTGTAATATTATATTTAAGTGATTTAGATGAAAGGTATATCACCTGTAATTGCAGTAGTTTTGCTTTTGATGATAACAATTTCTCTTGTAGCATTTGCTTATCTATTTTTAATGAGATTAACAGGAGGGGCAATGAATGAAACAACATCTCAGCAAGAAGCATTGAGACAGCAACAAGGAAAAAGAATAGCAATAGATGGAGTAAGCGGAAATGCAATAACATTGAGAAATATAGGAACATATCCAGTAGGAGTTACGGAAATAAGTGTTTTCGTAAACGGCGTTATTACTACTTTGAATTGCGGAGTTATTACTACAATTAATCCAGGAACTGTATTGACGTGTACACTAGCTACTTCTTGTTCGGCAGGAGGAAGGGTTAGAGTTGTTTCTCCTGGCGTTACAGATGAATCTCCATGTTAGAAATTAATAGTAGTGAGATAAATGCCAGAAAAAAGTAGAGTCTTAATAAATAAAAGAAAAATAAATAGTAAAACGAAGCAAATGGATAAGCAAATAAATACATATGTAGAAGTGATTTCAATCTTCATTCTCCTCATTCTTACAGTATTTATCTTAGTGATGGCAGGCGTAGGCTTTATGCTACCAGAGTATAACTTTTTAGACATAATCAGTGATATCCTCTTACTTTTCATAGTAGCAGAAGGAATAGTAGCGATAATGCTATTACATAGAATTTTAGTTAGGCTAGGAGATTAGTAACGATTTTATCGCTAGGCCGGAAGAAGATTTTATTCGAATTTTTATTTTTTTAAATACGGTTTCTCAAATTCTAATTTAATTAATCATTTCTTATTTTCTATATGATTTTAAATTTTCTTGGAAAATTTTCAATAAGAAGACCGACAATTAAAATAATTTAAAAATCTTGATTGCTATGCTATTCCTAATCTCCATAGGCATTAGCGACGAAAAAGATATGAGCCTTAGAGCTTTAGAAGTAGCTAAAAGTTGCGATTATCTCTTTTTTGAAAGATATACTAGCAAGATAGCAACAAATTGCGAGAAATTAAAAAATATTATAGGAAAAGAAATAATAGAATTGAAAAGAGAAGATTTAGAAGAAGGTAGCGAAAAAATAATAAAGCTCGCTAAAGATAAAAATGTTGGAATTCTTATACCAGGTGATGCCCTTGTTGCAACAACGCATATAGCTTTAGCGATAGAAGCCAGAAAGAATGGAATAGATGTGAAAATAATTCATGGTTCTTCGATCTTTACTGCAATCTCATCTACTGGGTTACAGTTATATAAATTTGGAAGAACAGCAACACTTCCAAAGTTTAAAGCAGAATCGATAAAAGAAATTGTAGATGAAAATAAAAAAAGAGGAGTGCATACATTACTTTTAATAGATCCAGAGATAAGCATAAGAGATGCATTAGAGAGAATTTGCAAAGAGGAAATAGTAAAAGAGGATGAAAAGATAGTCATTTACTCTAATTATAAAGGAGATGAAATAATTTTATACGGATTTCCGAAAGAGCTAGCTAACTCTGATCTGCTAAAAGATGAAAATCAATATTCTATAATAATTCCAGGCAAACTTCATTTTATGGAAGAAGAAGCTTTGGTATTCTTTTCAAATAAAAATATTTAGAATTGTTTGTAGGAATTATTTTTTGTGAGAATATGAAAAAAGATTCAAGAGTTATTGTAGCAGAATTTGAAAGCTATGAAAAAACAATAAGAAAGATTTTTGATGCTTTAGGAGATCTGAAAAATAGAATAAAAGAAGAAAAGATAGTAATAAAGCCAAATTTGACTATAAACTTATTGCCTCCGGTAACAACAAGCGTAGAATGCGTAGAAGCTATTTTAAAAGAGATTCTTAGAAGAAATATAGCAAAAGATAGAAAGATCATGGTTGCAGAAGGAAGCGGTGGTTGCGATACATTGCAAGCTTTTAAAGATCTTGGATATGAAAAATTAAGAAGGGAGTTTAACATCGAGCTAATAGATTTAAATAGAGCCGAGAGAGTCGAGCTTAGAAATGAAAAGGCATTAAAATTAAAGTCTATGTTATTTCCTTCTGTACTTCTTAATTCTTTTCTTATTAATGTGCCTGTTCCAAAGGAGCATAGTTCTGCGATCATTACAAATAGCTTGAAAAACATGTTTGGTATATATCTCTCTAAAGGATATTTAGCAGAGTGGAACATGTTAAGAAGAATAGGCGTTGTAGTTGCGAGAAAAATATTCTCAAGGGGTTGGAGCAAATGCGATTTACACGTTCTTGGTGTGCACGAAAGCATATATGATATTAATTTATATAAAAAGCCAGATCTAACAATTTGCGACGCTAGAATAGGGCAAATGGAGCAGGAGATTGATGGAAAACCTTGCATACCAGCGATAAATAAAATCTTTGCAAGTTACGATCCTGTAGCAATAGATAGCTATGTAGCTAAATTATTTGGTCATGACTGGAAAAATATAAAATATTTAGTTTATGCAAACGGAAAGTTAGGAAATGCAGAAGATTTTGATATAATAGAAATTTAAAATCTCATTCTTAATAATTTTAATTCATAGAAAGTTCATTTATTTTATTCACATGTTTTTAGCTTAAGCGATATCTATGGATGTTGATGAAAAGATAGAAATCATAAAGAGCAATGCAGAAGAAATAATAACAGAAAAAGAGCTTCGCGAACTTTTAGAAACAAAAAAGACTCCATTAGCTTATGATGGTTTCGAGCCTTCTGGATTAGCACACATAGCTTTTGGCGTTTTTAGACCATTACTTTTAAAAGAATTTCAAAAGGTTGGAATAAGATTTAAGTTTCTTCTTGCGGATTCATTTGCATGGATTAACAATAAAATGCAAGGAGATTTAGAAAAGATTAGAAAGGTTGGAGAATATTTTATTGAAGTTTGGAAGGCAGCTGGTGTTGAAAACGTAGAGTATTGTTGGGCATTAGATTTTTTTAGTGATAGGGAGTATTGGAAAAAAGTTATTATCATTGCTAAAAACACAACAATAAAGAGAGCAACAAGGGCATTAACAATAATGGGAAGAAAGGAAGGGGAATTAAAAGAAGTGGCACAATACTTTTATCCAATGATGCAATGTGCTGACATATTTCACTTAGACGTTGATATTTGCCAGCTTGGTTTAGATCAGAGAAGGGTAAATATGCTTGCAAGAGATATAGCATCAAAATTAGGATGGAAAAAGCCTATAGTTATAAGTCATCATATGCTAATGGGATTAGAAGGTATAAAAACGCCAGAAGGTTATGATGAAAATAAGAGTATAGATATTCAAATATCTTCTAAGATGAGTAAGAGCAAGCCAAGCGGTTGTATTTTTATTCATGATTCAAAAGAAGAATTAAAAAGAAAGATTCTTGCAGCATATTGTCCACCAAAGCAGGTAGAAGGAAATCCTATCTTAGAGTATTTTAAGTATATAATTTTCAAGAGTTTTAAAGAAATAAAAATAGAAAGAGAAGAAAAATATGGAGGAAATATAGAATTCCTTAGCTATGAAGAGCTTGAAAAAAGTTATTTGAGTGGAGAGATTCATCCACTTGACTTAAAGAATAGTGCTATAGAATATCTTGATAGAATTATAGATCCTATTAGAGAGCATTTTGAAAAGAATAAAAAAGCAAGAGAGCTTTATGATTTTGTGAGAGAACAAACTATAACAAGATAAAATATTTATAAGGTGTTTTAATGCTTGATATAAAGCTAATAAGAGAAAACCCAGATTTTGTCAGAGAGAATTTGGAAAAAAGAGGAGATTTTGAAAAGATAAAGCTTTTTGAAGAGCTTTTAGAGAAAGATAAAAAAAGATTGAAGTTAAAAAAAGAAGTTGAGAATCTTAAACATGAAAAAAATCTTTTGACTAAAGAAATATCAATAAGAAAAAATAAAGGAGAGAATATAACAAGCTTGATAGAAAAAGTTAATGAAATTTCGAAAGAGATAGAAGCGAAGGAAAAGGAATTGAATATTTTTAACGAAAGATGTAAAGAAATATTGTCGCAAATTCCAAATCTTATTCATGAAACAGTTCCTATAGGAAATGAAAATGTTGAGATAAGAAGGTGGGGTTCTCCTCCCAAATTTGATTTCAAACCAAAAAATCATTTAGAGATATTAAAAGAAAAGATGTTAATAGATGATGAAAGAGCAAGAAAAATAGCTGGAAGAGGATTTTTTTATTTTTACAATAATCTCGCGCTTCTAGATCTTGCTCTGATAAGATTTGCTATTGATAGATTAATGAAAAAAGGATATAAACTTATAATTCCTCCATACATGATGAGAAAAGAAGCATATAAAGGGGCAACAGATTTCAATTTCTTTCATGAACAACTTTATAAAATAGAGAATGAAGATTTATACTTAATAGCTACTGCAGAACATCCTATTGCTGCAATGTTTATGAACGAAACATTTCTTGCTTCTCATCTTCCTTTAAAGATCGTTGCAGTAAGTCCGTGCTTTAGAAAGGAAGTTGGAGCTCATGGAAAATATACAAAAGGACTTTTCAGGATGCATCAATTCCACAAAGTTGAGCAATTTGTTTTTTGTTTACCAAATCAAAGTTGGGAAATATTTGAAGAGATTCAGAAAAATGCAGAAGAGTTATATCAAGAGCTTGGTTTGCATTATCGGGTAGTTAATATTTGTACCGCAGATCTAGGAGATTTCGCAAGTAAAAAATATGATATCGAAGTTTGGATGGCAGATGGAATTTTTAGAGAAGCTGGCTCTAATTCAAATTGTACAGATTATCAGGCAAGAAGATTAAATATAAAATATAGAGAAAAAGAAGGTCAGCCTCCAAAAGGTTTTGTTCACACGCTTAATAGTACAGCCATCGCTACTAGTAGAACTATGATTGCGATAATAGAGCAATATCAAAGAGAGAATGGAGATATAATTATTCCAAAAGCTTTACGAATGTATCTCGATGGATTAGAGAAGATATGAAAAAGTGCTAAGACATGAAAAATCATAACGAGATAATAGAACAATTAAAAAATGAAACAGAAAAATGGACAAAAAGAATTGAAAAGGAGTTGGAAGAAATAAAAAGAGAGAAAGAAAAAGAAGAAATTATAAAAAATATAGAGGCATATGTAGAGGATTCAAGATACTTCTATAATAAAGGTGATTTAGTTAAAGCATTTGAAGCAATAATCTGGGCTTGGGCGCTACTTGAGATTAATTTTAAGAGATCTTATTCAACATGATTAATGCGAGGGGCAGGATTTTCGCGATTTTCACATCGAATTTTTCCAAAATTTAATTTTTAGATTTAATTATCTCGAATCTTCAATCTTACATTCTGATTTTTTTAAAATTGTATTTTTATCCAGTTATCACGATTTTTCTATCTTTTTCATTTTTTCAGACACTCTGTTTAATTATTTTTTCGATTCTTGCAAATTGCCAAATCTTTAGCTTTTCATCAATTATCTCGAATTCTCCACTCTTTAATTCTCGCATTTAATTTTTACAAACTTGCGAGATGTGAAAATCGCTTCGAACCTGCGAACCCACTAAGGGACTAGGTGTCTCAAATTGAGCCAAGCTTCCTGAACTTCGCCCTTCTCTCCTAAGCCTAGCGCCTTTGTCCACTTGGCTACCCTCGCATCTTGCTTTGACTTTTAAATAAAACTCTAACTCTATTTTATTAATTTAATCTTAATTCATTTTTAAATTTTTATCGAATAGAAAATAAAAAATAAATTTAATGTTTAATTTTCTTTACCTTTTTATACTCTTTTCAGCCCCTTCTTTAGTAGAACCAAAAATTCAGTATCAAAATTTCTATAAATCTTAGATCCATGCATCTTCTTTATTAATTTCATATCCTCTTCATTATTTCGGTTCAAATTTCAAAGCTATTCCTTCAATCATGATCGAAGAAAAGAATTTTAAATATATTTAACCAGAAAAATATTTTAACAAGAAATATTTAATAAAATTTCATAGAAGAAGATAGCAAGGAAACAAGAAATATGGTGATTTTATGCCTACGCTAAAAGACGCTATTTTAGCAATTGAAGAGCTAATAAATGATACAGGCATACCTAAAAATGTGAGACTAAAGCTAGAAGAAGCAAAAAACGAGCTTAATAATACAAAAGTAGAGAAAGAGATAAGAATAGGAAAGGTTGTTGCCATGATGGATGAAATTTCAATCGACATAAATCTTCCTATTTATGCGAGAACAAAAATATGGAATATAGTTTCTATATTAGAATCAATAAAAAGATAGTTTAAAAATTATTTTATTTTAGCAAATTTTATTCTTCAACTACTTTTGGCCTTTCTATTACTGCAAAGCTTGGTGTTGCAATAATCCAATCTTCAGAAACTCCTGCAATATCTCCTCCGATTGCTGAGCATGTCTTACTTATTCTGGATACGGCTCTTTTAAGTTCGTCTAAATCTTTTTCTTTGAGCTCTTTTATCTTGAAGAATACTATCTTACCTTCTCTTATCTTTTCTTGAATTCTATCTGAATCTGCTACACTACTTAAATTTTCTATAACAATCTTTATTTTCCCTTCTTTGCTTTCATTCTCTTCTAAACTTAATTCAACATAATCCTCTTCTTCGCTCTCAGTTTTTTTCTTAAATACATTCAACACCATAATATCACCATATTCTTTATCTTAAATTAAATATTTTAAATCTTTTAAAAATTCATCCTGTTTAAAATGCAATATAAAATTTTATAAACCAAAAACTCTTATTTGGCTTTTTAATCCCAATCCAAATAATTATGAATAATTTATAAACAAGAAGTTATTACTAACAGAAGAATTAAAAGTTATTAAAAATAAAACAAATGAAAAATAAAACAAGAAATAAAATAATACTACAGATGTAATGCTTGTATTTATTCTTCTTCCCAGTCTTCCTCTTCTTCACTTTCTTCCTCTTCTTCCCAGTCCTCTTCCCAGTCTTCCTCTTCTTCACTTTCTTCCTCTTCTTCCCAGTCCTCTTCCCAGTCTTCCTCTTTAAAGTTTATTTTCATTCAATCACCTTTGAATGATACAAATAAAGCAAAACTATTTAAAGTTTTTTATTGCATTCTGCTATTGTTATATTTATGGTAAAATATCTCAATCTACACTATAAACCTACAGAAGAGGATTTAATATGCAAATTCTATGTAGAGCCAAATAATATTTCTTTGGAAAGATGCGCAGAGCAAGTTGCTGCCGAATCTTCTATTGGTACTTGGACAGAAGTAAAGACGATGAGCAATAGAATAGAGAAAATGAGAGCAAAGGTTTTTGAAATTAACAAAAAGAGTAGGATAGTCAAGATAGCATATCCAATTGTTTTGTTTGAGCGTGCAAACATTTCGCAGATAATGAGTAGCATCGCTGGCAATATATTTGGAATGAAGACAATAAAGAACTTGCGATTATTAGATGTTGAAATTCCTAAGGTTATGATAAAAAGTTTTAAAGGTCCTGCTATAGGGCTAGACGATATAAGAAGAATAATGAATATAAAAGATTTTCCAATAATAGGAACGATTTTTAAGCCAAA
>JAWBTS010000015.1:0-13545 GCA_039000375.1 Candidatus Aenigmatarchaeota archaeon
TTGTAATAGAGGTTATTCAACCAAAGAAAAGATATATTGATCTAAAAAAACTCGAGAACGAAGTAAATAAAAGTAAAAAGATAAGAATAAGAAAGCTTAGATTTACTAATGTTAAAGAAGCAAGAGAATTAAAGGAGGCAAGACACGATAAAGAGTATAGAGTAGTAGTGATTTGCGATAGAGAAATAAATAAGAATGATTTAAAGAAATTGAAAAAACTTCAAGGAATTATAAGTCAAAGAACTCCATTGAGAGTTATAAAAAGAAGAGGAGATAAGTTAAGAAAGAGAGTTGTAAAAAGCGTAAAAGCTAAATTACTTTCTAAAAACTCATTTGAGCTAATAGTTAGATGCGAGGCAGGTCTTTATGTAAAAGAGCTTGTTTCAGGAGATAACGGAAGAACGAGGCCAAGCGTTTCAGAAATACTTAATTGTAAATGCGAGCCAAAAGAGTTGGATGTAATAAAAATATATACGAAAAATAAAAACTAAAAATAGAAACAAAATAAAAGTTGAAAAATTAAAAACAATAAAGACTATTCATTAAATCTAAATGTCCCTTCCTTGTACAGTGCCTCTTTTAGATGCTTTTGCTCTTTCTATTGCTTTGTCTATTATTCTTTGCAACTCTTTGTCTAATGCAATTATTGCTTCCTCACTTACTCTCATTTTCTTCTTTTTTGCATACTCCTTTACCTTAGATCTTACCACAAGCAAGTCTGCCATACTCCTCAACCTCTTTAAATTTATTTAAAAAGAAGTATTTAAAAAGGTTTAGAGATTGTTAAGAAATAAATAATTAAATAATGAATAGAAAAAGCAGGTTTAAGAGCCCCGTTAGTCTAGCCCGGTCAAAGCTCGCTGATAGGATGCGGCCCTCTCAAGGCCGAGGCCCGGGTTCAAAAGCTATAATTTTAAGGAATTGAAAATCCCGGACGGGGCATCTTTTAATTATTTGAAAATCAAGAAAAACGGTTTGATATTCTTCGGCTATTATTTATTTTTGCATTAATTTTTAAATGATATCTTTTTATTTAAATGCTATCTTTATTAGCTACTAAACTTTTATTGTTGCCATAGGTCCAAAGATAAGCATACATGCAGCAAAAGTTATGAAATACACAATACTTCCTATAGAAAGCATTCTAAATGCTAATGTTTGCATTCCTATTTCATCTTCTCCATTTTCAATAGAATTTGCAAACATTGCAACGAGTATAGTAGCTTCTATAAAGTATAAAGAGCAGATAAGCTGGAATTCTCCAGGATTAATTCCTATCTTTCCAAATAGAAATGGTAATCCACCAGCATAAGATTTTGCAGCTTCTATACTAGCTTTTGTTTTCATGATCTCTTTCAATATATTAATGATTATTGTTGCCAAAGTTACTACAACCCCAGATACTAGTGGTGTTAAGAAAAATCCTTGAAATTTCAAAGAAGATAAAACATCACTTAACATATCTCTGATCTTTTCTTCAGCTAAATGTACACTTCTCAAATATTTAGATATTGTAAGCATAGTTATAGAAGCGGCTTGCACACCCTTTCTTGAAGCATCAGCAACTATTTTCATTATAGATTTTATAAGCGTAGAAGGGTAGAGATAAGCAGCGCCATATTCTCTATTAAAAATAGCCTCATGAAGCGTCATACCCAAGTTTTTCATATTTTTTAGTATTACCTCAAAAAATTTCTTTATTTCCAGCTCTCCAATAGCTTTTATAGATCTTTCTATCGCTCTTTCTATAGGAGTGCCCGTCGAAACTTTATTTCCAAGCTGGAATAAGGCTTCTATAAATTCTTCTTCTATTTTTCTTATCTTTTCTCTAAAAACAACTTTTTGAAAAGATGAAAGAAAGAAATAGGAAGCGAAGAAAAATATTATTCCTAGAGTTATTATAAAAGATTCTACTAGCTTATCGCCATTAGAAGTTATGAAAGCATATGAACCAAAAATTATTATTGGTAATGAGAAAATCGATGAAAATATAATGGAGTTAAATGATAGATATTTTCTTCCAACCTTGATTGAGAAATGATTTCTTGGTGGTAATCTTGGATGTTCAGCTAAGGTTATTCTAGATATTGTTGCAGGTCTTCTTTGAGAAACCTCTGTTATTAAGAATAGTAAAATACCTGGAAGTATAATATCGTAGCCTATGAATAGAAATTCTGATTTAATGTTCATAAATATTGCAATTATAGGAAACATTACTAAGCCAATCACAGGAAGTAAAACCCCTAAAGCATGAATAAGCAAGACAGGCATTTTAAGCTCATTCGAATATATTCTTGTTTTTTCTTCATTTCCTTGTAGAACAATCTGGATAGCTTCATCCAACATTCTCAACCTTTTTTCTTCACTATAATTCAAACTTTCACGAAGCATTTGAACAGCTTCTATAAAATACTTCTCTTCTTTCCAAATACTAAGATAATCTATTAGAGCTTCATCAACGGTAGTATACTTTCCAGTTTCTATTTCCCAAATCAATCTTTTCATATCCTTTCCTAATGGTCCGGATAGATTTGCAGCAGCAAATTTTATAGCACCTTCTAAGTTAGGAGATTCACGCATATAGATAATCATATAAAGAACCAAAAATGTGATTTCAGAACCGCGTGATATCATAAACTTTTTTTCATAAAATATTGGGTAATTATAAAGATAATAACCAATAGGTAAGGAGAAAAGAATTAATAAAAATCCATATACTGATGAAAATTTTAGATTCAAAGCAAGTATAATTAATAATACGCCAAGAAACATTAAACTTATGGAAGCTAAGAATGTTAATGACGCAACTCCTCTTGGAGAAACTCTGAGATGAGTAATCTCAATAGATCTCTCTATTTTTTGTTTAGTATTTTTGTCAGGATCTACTTTTATTATCTTTTCAGCAAAGTTGCATAGCTTTTCATATAATTTTAATTCTTCTTCCTCTTCTTCCAATATTTCAGCTTTTTTTCTAATAGGAAATCTTTCTTTCATTTCAATTCATCATTTTTCGAGTCATCTATCAATTATTCGGAAATGTTAGCATTCTATATAAAATTATCTTTTCATTTGTTCCTTTATATAATTCTTTATCCACTCAAACCATCTTTCAAAGATTATTTTTGAGTCAAGTGAACCAATTTCTCTATTGACTTCATCACAAATGATATGAAATACTTGGTTAGATTTTAGAACATGCTCTGCCTCTGCAATCTCTGGAATAGATTTAGATAGCTCAGCAATCTTTCCAAGGATATTAGCCCTTAGATTTATATTTTCCCATACAAGGTCCCAATTCCCTTTCCACTCTCTTACCATAGAGGCAATCTCATTTAATATGAAAGACTCTCCTATAAGTAATGTTTGTGTAGGTTTCATCTCATCTTCTTTTGCAGAATATTCCATTAAGGTTACGAAACCACCTTCATCTAAGGGATCGTGTTTCCAATGTTTTCTCACTTCTGTTATTGTTGTTAATCTTCTATATGCTCTTAGACCATCAGGAGATCTTAATCTATTTGCAATTACTATAATGTCAGTAGCTTTGAAAGATGTTGGCGGCACACCTAAATCATTAACAACTCGATCAAAAACCCCATAAGGAGAATCACCATGTATAGTACCAGCAACAACATTTGCCAAAGCTCCTATTCGCATCGCTTCCCATAAAGCTTTTGCTTCTACTGACCTAACTTCTCCAATTATTAAGCAACTGTCTCCTAGTCTTAAAGCTGTTCTTAAAGCATCGTCTGCAGGCAACTCTGTTTCTACTCTTGTAATCACCGAGCGAGATTTTAGTTGCTCTATATCGTAGCCAAGTTCTCTTAATTTAGCTACAGGTAATTCAATCGTATCTTCACAAGTTATTATTCTCAACCTTGGCATTATCTGAAGCATAGATGCTCCTAATAAAGATGTTTTACCACTAGATCTAGTGCCTGCTATTAGCATCGTTCTTGCATTATCTATCAAAAACCATAAAAGGCCTGCTGATAAAGCATTCATATACCTATTTTTTATGAATAAAGGATATGTCCATGGCCTTTCTCTATGTCTTCTTAAAGCAAAAGCTAGGCCAGTTGGTGAAAGCGTTCTAGTTATTGCACAAACTCTTGCTCTTCCACCAGGAGTTATTATCTCTGTATCTAGAACAGGATTTGCTTCATCTAATGGTCTACCAGAAATCAATCTAAATCTCGTTGCCCACATGTTAGCATCTTCTATTGAAGGTATAAGATTTGTTTCACAATTTTCAAAGTCAGAATGATAAACAAATATAGGCGTTGTTCCCACAGGAGAATTTATTGATATATCTTGAATATGTTCATCCATGAGCAAAAGCTCTAGTATTCCAAAACCAGCTGTATAACGAACTAATATTTCAGCAAGCTCGTTCAACACGTCTCCAGACAAATTAACTTTATTTCTTTCTGCCACATCTTTTATAATATCTCGAGAAAGAGAGAAAAATATATTTCTTGTTTCTTCCGGCTCAGCTAGTTCTGCTCTTCTTGGACGATGCGAAGCTAAATATCTTCTTGCCATGTCTAAGATCAAATATTCTTCTTCGCTTAGAGTGAATTCAACAGGCGTAATATGATATAAAAATCTTGTATGATAAGGAATCTTCAATATTTTTACCTCATTCTTTCCTACCATATACTTGTATACAAGCTCAGCATCCTTAGGTATTAATAACTGATAGCGAGTATACATGAAGTTAGGTCTTATTGATGGAGAAAAGATTTCTCGATAAAATTCGCGGCCTTTTACACTAAGATATTTTTGTCCAATTCTTATTAGCTCGCAATTCTCTAGAATTGATTTCATTGGAAGCAATGCATTATTTATATAATTTTCATAACACTTTTTGCATTTTTCTAAAGCTCTATTCATCTTTACATTTGCATGCCTTATCTCTCTTATTAGCGTGCGATACGCATCTAATGGATCGTAAGCTAAGGATGTTAAGATATACTGAAGTTTTCCTAATCTTTGGTCTATGCATCTATCGCAGGTAGGAATAGAGATATTATCTAATGAAATTATTCTTTTTCTTTCTATTGTTTGAATTGCATTAGCTATTTCAAGTAATAACTTGACTTGTGGCCAATCATACTCATATTCTCTATAACCAGAAAGAACTATTTTTGTTACATTCTTCGCTTCCATTAATTTTTTTATAGTATTTGCCATGCATATCTCAGAATTTTCTATACTAAGCTCATGCATACAGCCTATGCAATTTACCTTTAATCTTCCTTCCTCAACGCTATAGTCGCACGGCATATTAATAATATTTTATTCGAGAAGATTTTATTAATTATGGACAAAGCTTAAAGGCTATAGAAGCGTGCTAAACTATTTCAACTTACTATAATTTTGTTTAGAGCTCTATCAAACATTATCAAAACTATTTTTTGATCAAAGATAACATTCCCACTTACATTCCAAATCAAATTATCTTCATCACCACAATCAAATGATTTTTCAATTCCATATTTATCTTTAACTATAGAATTTTCAAGTAGATCACAACCACCTTCTTTTTTCATTATTTCTGCGATATCAATCTCTGCTATAGCTTCGGTTGGCCGATTCTCTATTTCTAGAGTATAGCAAGGAATTGTTTGCAATTTGCTTTCAAACTTTGCTTTATTATAGCATAATATAGAATAAGCAGCGATAATTCTTGCAATCTCTTCACTTCTAGTTGTGTTAATCTTTACAAACTCTCCAATAACTCCTATGTCTTTACATTCTTTTCTTGTTTCATGCAAAACCTTTTCATAAAAAAAGCAGTAAACATTTCTTCCCAAGTCGCTCAAAGGGCCAGAAGCAAATATTATAAGAAGTGTTATGCTTACTAATGCTATTATTATTCCTACGATTGTTTCAAGTTCTAGACCTTTCATTTTTCACCTTCAATTTTTCTCTCTATATTTTAATTTTCATGTGCCCGAAAAGCCTAAAACCAACCCTTTTGTAATTAAAATGCCAATAATTAGGACAAAAGAATATATTATTAGAGCTATTATTAAAGACTTTCCAATCAGAACATTTCTTGTTGTACTATCAAATCCATTTGAAATTCCATTCAAAAAGTAGCATATAATGATCACGATCTCTATCATGTAAATACCAACAATTAGTTGAAACAATGTTAAAGGCATAACCTTTTCTATTTTGACAAAGTTTAGCATATCAGACAAACTCTTTGTCTGGGATGAAAAAAGCCCAGCCATAAATTGCTCTTCCACTCTATTAATCATCTTTACAATCTCTTGCAAAAGAACTATTATGTCTGTAGCCATTGCAGCAACTACGCCGCAAATAAAAGGAGCAATAAAGCTTGCCTGCATCTTAAGCGAAGCCGAAATCTCGCTTAACATTTCTATAATAGAATCTTCAACCTTTTTCATCTTTTCTAGAAAGCTTGATATAGAAAAGGAGGCCATTGCAAGTATGGATGAGGATTTTCCTGATGCAGATAAAAGAATTTCTAAAACATCTTTCATAAGGATGGAAGGAAACCATTTTATAACTCCATAATCATTATCAAAGATTGCAGTCCTTAATGTCATTCCAAGCTTTTTCATGTTTGTTAGAACACCTGAGAAAAATTTATACATTGGCGTTGCTTCAAGCTTTGATCTTTCATATTTTTCTAAAAGTTCTTGAATAGCAAACTCTATTGGCACGCCTGAAGAAAGAATCTCGGAAAGATCAAATAATGCTACTTGAAAACTATTTTCAAGCTCTTTTATCTCATTTCTTATTTTTAGGCGCTGATAACTTCTTCCAAGGCAATAAGCTGAGATAGCAATAGTGAGGCCAACTATCAAGGTAAGTGCTTGTAAAGTATAAGGAAATATATTGCTTTTTTCATACATTTTTATCATATAATCTTTCCATGCAGCTTCGCTATTCGCGCCTAAACTTATAAAGAGATAATCACTAATCAATTTTGCATAATGATTTAAGGCAGGAATTGAGATTATTACAAAAAATGCTATCGCAACTAAAAGAGCCGAGATAAATATTTTTTTACTACCCACCTTGATTGAAAACTTTCCTGGAGGAGGAAGTTCTGGATGATGAGAAACATCAGGAAATGAAAACGCCCCTGGTCTCTTAGATACAATTCTTCTAAGATAGAAATATAAGATTAAAGGTAATACGAATATATAGCCAAATGCAAGATATGTTGAAAGATACCCACCAATCTCACCATGAAGAAATATAGAAATCATAGGGAACATAACTAAACCCATTAATGGAAATGTAATTCCCATTGCATGTACAAATGTCATAGGAATGCGAAGCTCTCTAGCATAAACTTGCATTTTATCATACGTTGAGTTTAGGATATGAGTTAAAGCTTTATCAAGAATATTTTTCCTTCTTTGCTCTGTATACTCATGCTCAAGCGAAAACAATAAATTTATACTTTCAATAAACTCCTTATCCCATGCTAACCATTTATCTAGCTTGCTACTAATAGCCTCTTCAAGAGTTTTATATTTTCCTATTCTAAGTCCCCAAAGCATCTCTTTTAAGTCATTGCCAAGAGGCCCAGAACAATGCTTTGATGCAAAATTAAAAGCACCTTCCATTTGTGGTGTTAGCCTAAGATATATGACCATATAAAGGATTACTTTTACAGTTTCGTCGCAAGCCCTTATTTTCGTTACAGTTGCAGCATATGGAGGATAAGTGTAGATAAGATAACCTACAGCGAGTGGGATTATCATTAGGAATATTCCTATAGTTGGAATAATAAATGCAATAAGAAGCATAAATATAAACGTTCCTAAAATGCTAAGAATAGTAAGAGAAAAAACACCTTCTGGCGAGGCATTAATATCAGCATTAAATAAAGCATTTTTTAGGCTATTAGCGTTTGGTGGAGTTATTCTTATTATACCTTCTGCGAATCTACAAGCGTTTTCAAAGAATCCAATAAAGCCTTTCTTTTCTTCTTCTATTTCAAACTCTTTTTGAAACTCTTTCAGCTCATCTTTTTTTCTAATCCTTATCTTTTTTAGAAGATCCAAAACTTTCATTAAAAATTATTTCTATTTTATTTTTAATAAAGTTTTTTTATCTAATTTTTAAAGCGACATCTTGAATTAAAATTTTCTGCGTTTAAAAAATATAAAATAAAATCTGTAAGCTAATTTAAATAAAAATGCTAAGCTAATTTAAATCTCCTCGCTAATTATTCATCGATTTCTCAAAGAAGCTTTATTATTCCAGGTCTTGGTTCAAAGCAAACACCTTCATTTAGAAGCTCGTTTATTATTCTTTCAAGAATATCCTCTTTTAGTCCAGATTCTTTAATTAGCATAGAATATTCGCAACCCATGCCAGTATCTAGTTTTTCTATCAACTTTATAATCGCTTCTTTCTTATTTTTTACTTCTTCTTCAATTGTTTGCTCGCTAAAAATCTCTTTGGACAAAAGAATAGATTCTACTTCTTCTTCCTTTATTTTAAACTTCCTTTTTGCTAATCTCTTCAATTCTTCTAAATCGGAAACCCTTTTTTGTAATTCAGAAATAATTTGATATTTTTTCTTTAATTCAATCTCTTGCTTTTTTATTTCAAGTTTTCTTAATTTTAAAATATCTTCATTTTCTACTTTTTGGACAATCTCAGGAACAATGTAAATTTCATCTGCATAAGAGCGAATTCTTCCTATCATTTCTATCTTATCTCCAATCTCAAAATTTTCTAAAATAGAAATATCTTGAAAAGCTTTCGCTCTTATTGTTGCGCTACCATCATCTAAAGTTAGAGTTGCATACGTTTTATCGTTAGAAACAAACTTATCTATAACAGAAGCTAATATTCTAACTCTCGAAATCCTTTGCCCAAGCTTTGTTATAACAAAGCTACTTGTTAATCCATTACCCTTTATAAATTTTCCATTCACTATGCTAGCAATTTCAGTTTTTATTGCTGTCATCCTTTTTGGTTCTACCATGAGAATTCACTTATTTCAAACTTTATTTCTTCGGCCTTATTTCAAATTTAGTGGGGGTCCGACTCTTGGTGGACATACGCTACCCTGAGGATTGTTCCAAAGTCTCGCTCCACCCAGTGATCCTTCAAGCACACTTGCTATAACTTAAGGCTGCTTCATTCCTGACCTGACCTGGTTCGTTATAGCAAATGTCCTGAAGGGCTGAGCTTCTACGCTCGAACTTTGGAGTCCTCATGATAGCGGTATGCCGCCCTCGAGTCATAGGCTCCCGCATAAGCGCGGTTTCGGGTTACAGGCGACGCGCAACCGCCCAGCCCGGACCCCCAATAAAAAATAAGAAAGAAAAACTTTAAATATAGAAAAAAATATTTAGTTTATGGTAACTAACTCTTCGAGATTCAAAGGAATTTCCCCATTGATAGCTACAGTTCTTCTAATAGCATTAACAATGACAATCGCTGGGATAGTAGCAATGTGGGCGAGCACTTTTACTGGAAGTAGATTAGAAGAGACAGAGAAAAACGCAACTCAGATTTGTATAGGAGCAAATCTAAGAATCTCTGAAGCTAGGATAGTTAATAACGTTGGATATTTTAGATTAGAAAATGTTGGAACAACCCCGTTGACAGGATTTAAGGCGTATTTATTTTATTCTAACCCAGCAAACGATGAAGAGCTAGATCCAACCAAATGCTATTATGTTTATAACTCTTCTTACACCTTAGCAAATCTTACAGTCAAGCCAGGAGAAATTTATACAATAAACTTCACAAATTCTAGCGGGTCTCCAATTAGGATTAGAGTCTCTTCTATTAGCTGCCCAACAGTGATAGCAACAGCAAACATAGCAATTGAGTAAGATTTAGGGATAGTTGTGAATTTGAGAAATTTGGAAAAGAGCGAAAGAGGTTGAGAATTCAAATTGTTTACTATTCAATCACATATGTATTACAATAAAAATCTTTAAATACTCTGAAAAATAAATTTTAAAATAGAAATATTTGGAAGAAAATAGATTTAAATAAGTGAAATTAAATGAAAGGTTTAAGTCCATTAATAGCTTCTGTATTGCTAATAGCATTTACAGTAAGTGTTGCAATGATAATAATGACATGGTTCTCAAGTTTTGCAAGAGGAACAACAGAAAGTATTGGTGCTACTGGAGAAACTGCAGTAGGCTGTAGTTCAGCAGGAATAAACATAGAGCATGTTTATATTTCTGGGACAAACGGCGTTATTGTTGTGAGAAATATAGGTTTCGTTCCTTTAAATGTTACAGGAATGATAGTAAATACAACAGGTAGCACATGTACTACAGCTTCGCCAACCACTGTTGACGTCGGAGAAACAAAGGCGTTGAGTTTAACCAATTGTAACCCACCAGGAATGGGTGGTGTGACATGCAGTGCATTCAGCCGAGCAATAGTTTCAACCAATTGTGCTGGAATTGGAGATGAGGTAACAAGCACAAGGTATGTAACTTGTTCGTAATTTTTATTTTTTAAGTTTTATTTTTAAAGTTATGAAGATTCTTTTTAAAATTCAACTTGTTTTATTTTTTATTTTTTTATTTATTGATGTTGGATACGGTGTAAGGATAATTTTTTATCCAACAGATGACACATATGTAGACGGAGCAACACCAGATACAAATTACGGCCTTTCTTCAGATATAGTATTTGGAGGAGTAGCCAGCTCTCGGAGAGGTTTCTTAAAGTTTAATCTCTCAGGAATAAATGCAACTAAAATAATAAATGCAACCTTGTATATATATGCTAATTCTTTTAATAGTACTTCATGTAGTGGAAAATTATTATTCAAGAGGATAAGCGATTTCGGTTTAAATTGGAGTGAGAATAATGTAACTTATAATTTTCAACCACCAGTTTTAGAGGATATTTATTTTTATGGTATAAATTGCTGTTATTATTATGGTGAAGAGTGTGGTTTAAATTATTACTGTAATTTTGGCGCGGAAAATATACTAGATGTTACCGAAGCTTTAAAGAAAGAAATGATCAATTATTCTAGAGAAGTATTTACGTTTCAAATTTATTTCTATCCAAATTTTAATCAGAATTGTAAAATATTTTCGAAAGACCACCCCAACCCAAATTATCATCCAAAACTTGTTCTGGAAATTGAGGATAATTTAACAACCACAACAATTACAACTACTACAATAACCACTACAACTACTACAATATCAACCACAATTCCTACCACGCCAACTACTACAATAACCACAACTACTACTTCAACCACAGTTATTACTACCACATCGACTACAATACCACAAACTACAACAACCACAATTATAGCAGCAACATCAACTACTACAATTCCTATGATTCAAAACTTTAGAAAGCCAATAATTATTGTAAAAAATGATTTTTACGATATTTTATTTGCGTCATCATTTGCAAGTCGCTATGAAAACAGTGAGAAAGTAATTCCTGTAATAGTTTGGGAAGAAAATAATGAAAGAATGAAAAATCAAATCAAAAATTTTATAGAAATGTATTCACCTGATGCTATATTTCTTGTTGGTATGAATTATCCTCAAGATTTACCGCAAATTAGAAATTATCAAATTAACGAAAGATATCAAATGGGTAATGGCTTAGTTATTGTTGATGAAAATAGAACTAAATCTTTGCTCGGAAGCTTTATTGCAAAATTAAAAAATTATGCTTTTATTAGAAAAGAGCAAACTATCTCTAGTGATTTTGCAAAAGATACAATTTGCACATTCTTCAATAACTCTTGTAAAATAGTTTTGGATAATGAAGAAAAACTTATAGATTATATTCTAGATATCACTAAAGAAAAAAGAAAAGAAGTTAATTATCTTGTTGTTTCAAATGTCGCCAAAAACGAAGCTGCTCTTGCTACGAGATTTGATGCAATTCCTATAGTGATAGATGTCATAGAAAATTATTCAGGAACTGTGTCTCAAATAAATGAGAAAAATAAAATAAATCATACAAAATATAAAATAAATAACACTATCGAAAAAATTATTCAAAAAGGCTTATTAGGAAAATACTATCAATTTAATACTACAATCTTTCTTTCATTACTTGGAGCTCCATATGCTTGCGTAGAAGATCCTTGGAGCGATGATCGCTTTGATATACAAGATGGAGATATTTTATTTACAGATAATCTATACGCTGATATAAATAATGATGGCTATCTAGAGCTAGCGATAGGAAGATTTTGTTGCTCTCCAGCTCAAGTATCTCTGATGATAGAAAACTCAAAACTATGGAACAAGAATAATAAAAACGTAGCAATATTTTCAGAATATCGCATGCCAAAATATCTTGACTTATTCTTTCTTGATGGCATGGCAGAAGGATTTGCAACAGAATGGGCGCTAAGAATTAAAGGATTCAACGTTACAAGATTTATTGAAATAAGAGGAGAAAATATCACAGAAGAGGATAAGAAAGAAATTGAGAAATCAATATCTTTAAACCCAGAAGAATGGGTAAGCAGGGCTTTTGATTTTTTGAATCTAAAAAAGATTTCAAACTATAAATATAAAATTCTAGAAGCAGATTGGAGAGATTTGAAAAATTTGAAGAAATTAAAAGAGTTAAATAAATCTAGCTTTTTGAGTAATATAGAAAACTTTTCAATTATTTTCTATTTTGGAATGGGCGATCTAAAAAATCTTTATTTTCCTTCAAACGAATCTTACTTTAATCCTTATCCAAGAGATAAAAATATATCAGCAAGCGAAATAGAATTTAAAACTCCGAAAATATTTTTTGATGAGCACTCACTTTCTGCACATCCAAATAGCAGTTTTATAAAGATTAACAATCTTGTTTTTATTGGTTCTAGTGGCATAGTTCACGATACTTATGTTTTCTCTCCTTTAATTTCATTTTTGAATAGCTTGCTAAAAAACTATCCAATAGGAAAGGCTGTAAATAATATGAAGTTGAATATTGCATACTCTAATCAAAGTTATTCTCAAGGGTCGATTGCAACATCATTAACAGTTTTGAGTCCATTAAAACTTATTCAGAAAGAATTCTATCAAAAAATGCTTTATGGGGATCCATCATTAGTTATAGATCCTTCAAACTATGAAAATATGAGCTATGAAATAATAAGCAATGGAAATGATTTTTTAATTGAATTTAATTTTTCTCCTAAATATGAAATAAAGAACAAAGAGATAGTATTTGAAACTCCTCAATATTTTATCTACGATGTAAACAAACCTATTGTACCAGTATTTAGAAAGGAGATAATAGTGCCATCTAATATAAAGAATATAAGTTTCGAAATTATAGAGAAAGATCTTATTGCGAATATAGAGCCCATAATATTGAGAGAGGATCAATTCTTTTCTACTCAAGAAAATTTCACATCATTTCCTTCGCACTTATATTGGATAGATGAACAAAAGCTTTTTGATAATAGGTACTTGCTTTCTATTAATTTTGCTCCTGTAAGATATTTTAGGAATAGCGAGAATATCTCTGCAAGAATTTATGAAGGATTCGTAAGAATTACATACGAGCCGAATTTAGAAA
>JAWBTS010000016.1:0-13449 GCA_039000375.1 Candidatus Aenigmatarchaeota archaeon
AATATCTATAGGCTCAAGAAATTCTTTCATATCTATAATAGCATTTACTATACTTGCTCTTGATTTTTCTTGAGCAGAATCGTTTTTAGAAGTTTCAATAGCAGCATATTGCAGAAAGCCAATATCTACAATAGCATTTACAATCTTACTTATTATTCTAGTACCAGGAGATTTTCTTCTGTTTGCTTCATAGTCAGAAATTACAGATGGTCTGACACCAATAGCTAAAGCAAGTTTTTTTTGAGGTATTCTAAATATGTTTCTCCACTTTCTTATAACACTTCCAGGATTTTCGCTTAGAACGATTTCGCCAGCGATTTTAATTTTTAATTCCTCTTTCTTATCTTCCATGATTGTGAATATTCTTCTAAATTTTTAAAATTGTGATTATGTAATAATTTTTTAATGAAAGAAAAAAAGAAAAAAAGAAAAATAAAGATAGCTTGGTTCTCTTTTACAGGATGTGGCGGAGATTCTTCTGTAGTATTTATGGAAATACTAAATGAAAAATGGGTAGAATGGAAAAATCTCATCGAGCTAAGACACTTTTCCCTGATTAAGAAAAAAGGACTATTGAAAAACATAGATATAGCTTTTATAGAAGGAGCTATATCTAATAGAGAGGAAGAATCTTTATTAAAAAAGATAAGAAAAGCTTCTAAGATTGTTGTGGCTGTAGGTAGCTGCGCTATTAGTGGAGCGCCTTCGAATCATCGCAACTTTTTCGATGAGAAAACAATAGAAGAGATTTCTCATATATTAAAGAGATTCAAGTATAGAGATAAAGTATCTCCTATTGGAGATATAATAAAAGTAGATGCTTTTGTTCCAGGATGTCCCATGGATGAAAAAATATTTATAGAAACAATTGAGAGATATATTAAAAATCTAATAGAAGAGGGAAAACATGCATAAAGATTTTGATATTTCATTAGATAAAATAAGTAAAATAGAAGGAAGTGCAAGCTTAGAGATAAAGATTAGAAAGAATCAAGTGAAAAAAGTTAAACTAAAAGTAACTGAAAATAAAAGATTCTATACTCAAGCGATTAGAGGGAAAAATTGCTTAGCTGTACATCAAATTGTTTCAAGAATTTGTGGTACGTGCAGCGTAGCTCATTTGCTTTGTTGCATAGAAGCAGTTGAAAAGGCTTTGAACATAAAACCAAGCGAGCAAACTATGCTTTTGAGAAAGTTAGCTTTATATGGAACTATGATAAGAGACCATGCTTTGCATCTTTATTTTTTCGCGCTTCCAGATATTCTTGGTATAGATTCAATTTTAGAAATAGATGATACAAAAATATTAGAGCAGGCGTTTAGAGTTAAGGCAGCTGGCAATTCTCTAGCTTCTTTAATAGGAGGTAGAGCAATTCATCCAAGCTATATTCAAGTTGGATACTTCGAGAAAGTTCCAGATAATAGAGAAGAGATAAAAAAGGTTATCAACAATTTAAAAAGCGTAAGAAAGGACGTTTTGAATTTAATAGAGATTTTTGATAAATGCACCTTTGATTATACTCGACAAAAGATTTTTGTAGCACTTGTCACAAAAGACTATACATTCATAGAAGGTGAGATAAAAAGTTCTGATGGAAGCATAATAAAAGAAGAGGATTATTGGGATTATTTAAATAGGGTTATAATTCCATATTCTCAGGCAACAGGGTTTCAATTTAAGGGCCGTGAATATATGGTAGGTGCTTTAGCAAGAATGAACTTGAATAAGGATGCTATTCATAAAGATACTAAGAAAGAGGTTGCAAAATATCTTTCTAGATTTCCTTCTAACAATGTTTTTCATAATAATCTTGCTCAAGCCATCGAGATTCTCCATTCAATTGATCACTCAATAGAATTGTTAGAAACAACCGAATTCAAGAAAGAAGAAAAACCAGAGATAAAAATAAAGAGTAGCGAAGGTGTAGGAGTTTTAGAAGCTCCAAGAGGAACTCTATATTATATGCTTTCTATAAACGATGAAGGAAAAATAAATTATGGAAATATAGTTATACCAACTGCTCAAAATCAAATAATTATGGAAAAAGATATAAAAGATATTGTCTCAAAAATGATAAACAAATCTAAACATGAAATAATTCATGAAATAGAAAAGCTGATTAGGGCTTATGATCCATGTATGAGTTGTGCAAGCCATTTTCTAAGAGTGAAGTGGGATTCGGATTAATATTATAAATAAAGAATTTATAAAATTATGTGCAACATAAAAATTAAAAGAAGGAATGAGAAAGAGAACGGAGATAGCAAAAAAATTCAGATATTTGTTTTAGGAAACCCCTTATTAAAGGAAGATTCCTTGCCACTAAAATTAATTCCAATACTTCAAAAGAAATTTCCGCAAATAAATTTTTTGGAATTCGATCCTACCGAAGATTTATTCGGGGACGATATTATACTTCTTGATGTAGTAGAAGGAATAGACAATGTAAAAATAATAAATGACTTATCAAAGATTGAGACAAGAAAGATATATTCAACTCACGATTTTGACGCTGCCTTTTTGCTAAAAATATTAAAAAAATTAAAATTGATTAAAAAAGCAACAATAATAGGAATTCCTAAAAATGCAAAGGAGAAAGATGTTTTAAAAGAATTAGAAGAGAAAATCGAAAAATTGTTAGCAGAGATAAAAATTGCGAATAAATAGTGAGTTATATAGAATGCTCTTTATATTTCCATAAAATTTCTGCATCTTTTTTAGAAATCTTTTCAACAACATAATTATAATGCAAAGTTACAAAATCACCTTCCTTTATATCTTTTGCGAGATCTAAAGAGCAAATCTTTTCTCCTATTGGTGTAATCAAGGTAGCTTTCTTTCCCTTTATTTTTTCAACCTTTCCTGGAAAAATCTTACATTCTATTTTAGAGCCTAAAATATCAACAATCTTATCATGTTCAAACCAAAAATATCTTCTTATCACTTCTTCATCCATAGCATTT
Organism: Candidatus Aenigmatarchaeota archaeon; assembly: GCA_039000375.1. Lineage (GTDB taxonomy): Archaea > Aenigmatarchaeota > Aenigmatarchaeia > GW2011-AR5 > JAHLMP01 > JAHLMP01. Next base: position 2,965 of record JAWBTS010000016.1, read on the forward strand.
CTTTTTATTTTTTTACCTATTTCTTTGCAAAATGAATAAGCAATTGGAAAAGTCTTTAAATAATCTTCTTTTATTTTTTCTTTGTTTTTTATACAATATTTTATCTTTTCAATATATTCTTTCGAGACCTCTTTGCGTTTTATCATCTCTTTCGCACAAGGTAGAGCGTATCTTAGAAAAAGATATTTATCTATCATTCTCTCACTTTGTACTTTCTTCTTTTAATAGGTTTTGAATCATCTCAGTAAAAGCAGGCCTACTAATAAAAATTGCTATCAATATTCCTAAGATGGTTGTTATAGCAAAGCCTCGCAATAAACCAAAACCAACAGTAAATAGAGGTATCATGGCTCCTATTGTTGTACCAGCAGACGTTGCAATCATGAAGAAAGCTCTCTTTATTTTTGTTTTAAGAGATAAATCTTCTTTCTTTGAAAGCGTTTCATCTATTATCATTATTTGTTGGTCAACTCCAGTACCAACAATAATTATAATTCCAGCAATCGAAGCAAGATCCAAATTCCAATTTATTAATACAGATGCCCCCAGTAATATTATAACTTCGCTAAAGGATATCATCAAAGCAGGTACGCTTATTTTTAAATTTTTATATCTTAAGAAAATAATCAAAGAGACAAAAACTATAGAAGCGAAAAGAGCTAGCATAACATTTTGTAAAAAGTTTTCTCCTAGCTTCGGAGATATATAATTTAAAGAAACTATTTCTAGGCTTGTTGGTAAAGCTCCAGACCGAAGAATGGTTTGCAGCCACTTTTTCTCTTCAATTGCTTCCTCTTTTGTAGGCGCAGCCCCAGAAACAGTTGCTAGCGTAGTTGGTTTATTTTTTAGCGTTGAAGATATAGACAAGTTTGTGATCTCTTTTCCATCTAAATATAGATAGATATTAGATTCTAAGTAAGATCTACCACCTTCATATCTTATTCCAAGATTTTTGACAGCTTTATAGAATCTTTCAGCACCATCCTTAGAAACTTCTATGTCAAATCTCCACTCATAATAATCTCCAATTTTTTGTACATATGAGTGTTGAGCATCTGTATAAACTCTTACAACGTCTATCTTTTCTCCACTATTTTCAAATACTATAGCTGCGAGATAAACTTTTATAGAGCCATTTGTAAGATTTTCTATCTTCCATAATGTAAATTTTATATCGTTTTTCGAGAAAGTTTCATTTAGAAATATTTTTTTGTTGTCAATTATTATAGCATTGCCCTCTTCACTTAACTTTATTTCAAACCACTCATTCTCATTTCCAAATTTTACAATGCCACTTGAATTATAAATATAAACTGGAATAGGTATCTTTGCTTCAAACGTTCCAGTAGTATTTATTAATCTTCTTATTTCATCTTCAGTTCCACCAGCAATTTGAATCTGTATATAACTTTTGTTTTCATATCTCACAATTTGAAAAACAGACTCGCGAAGAGATGACATCCTTCTTTCTAAATTTGTCTTTATAACTTCAAGAACATCTTCGCTAACATTCTTTTCTGGCTTTACAATAGCTATAACACCTCCTCTAATGTCAAGACCAAATTTTAGATTTGTAAAAGGCCTCTTCTCAACAAGTAGCTCCTTGCTATTTATATTTACGTCAAACTCTCCGCGATTTGTTTTTAATGTTACGAATCCAATTAAATCTTCTTCTTTAGCTTCTTTCCCATTAATTTCATAAATTATATCTCCTGGCTTAATCATTTCTGAAAGATTTTCTGAAACGCTTATAACTATCAAACCTTTTCTATCAAATGATATTATCAAGAATATTGAAGATATAACAAAAATTAACCAAATTATTATTCTTAAATTTTTAATCATATCAAATCACATCTTTAACTTGATTTACTTTCTCTCCTCCCAAGCCAAAATAAAAATAGATTTGTATTTGTTATCCAAGTATTTATTATATCTGCACAAAGGCCTATAATTAAAGTTAGGGAAATATCTCTTAGAACCGTCCCACCTGAGAAAATATATATTGATATTAGTGCTGCAATAGATGTTAAAGTCATTGTTATTCCAGTTCTTATAGCGGAGAATACCTTTTCCTCAATATCTCCGCTCCTTTTCAACATTCTTGTTGCGAGTAAAACATCTGTGTCAACCGAATAACCTATTATCATGAGTAGACCGGCTAGTACAGGAAGAGAAAGTTTGATATTAAGTATAGAGAGAAAGGCTATTGTAATTATTATATCAAATATTGTGGAAAGAACCATTGATAAACTTGGAATTAAACTTCTAAAAGCAAAAAATATTATAACAAAAATAGTAACAAAAGAAAGAATTATTGCGATCCCAGCTTGTCTCCAAAAAACATCGCCTATAGCTGCATCTATCTTTCCGATTTCTATTTTTTCTTCATCAAAGTTTATTATATCTTTTAATTTTTCTATCACTTTGCTCTCGTTAACATCTTTAGTTTGGATTATTAATATATTTGTGTTATACCCTCTTGCAATCCTAACATGAGAATCTTTAATTAAGCTTTCAACCTTTTTTACATCTACACTTTCATTTATAGGTATTGATATTCTTAATCCACCCGAAAGTTCAACATCTCTATCTATGATAAAGCCGATCGATAGAATATTATTTACTATTATCGCTAAAGATAATATTACGAGAGCTATAGGTAGGATTATCAGTTTTTTAAAGTCAACTTTCATAACATTTGTTTTTATTGATAAAGATTTAAAAATGAATTAATGAAAAAAGCGGAGAAAAGCAAAGTAATAGTAGTTGGTGCAGGTATTAGCGGTAGTTATTTGAGTTATATTTTAGCTTCTAATGGTATAGATGTTACAATTATTGAAAAAAGTAAGGATTTTAAAATAGATTCTGGTATCGTTTCAAATCGAATATTTAATTTTATAAAAATCGAGGAAAACCTAATAAAACAGAAAATAAAAAAGATTACATTTTGCTTTGGCTCTTATGATTTTTCAATAAACTCCAAAAAACCATTTGCAATAATTCTAAACAGAAAAAATTTCGGAAGATATTTGAGAGAGAAAGCGATCGATAGTGGCGCAAAAATAATTTTTGATGAGATCATTGGCCTTAGAATAAGAAATAAAGAAATAGAAGCTATAGGAATTAAAAATAGATATAGAGGAAAGTTAATAGTTGGTGCTGATGGAGCAAATTCTATTATAAGAAAGTGCTTAGGAATTTCTTCTCCAAAACTTTATCTTGGATTTCTCTGTAATTACAAAGCAAAAAATAAAAATAGAAATGAAAACATTTTCGTTTTTCATAATAAAAGATATTCGAAAAGATTCTTCGCATGGAGAATAGAAGCTAATAAAGAGCTTGGAATGATAACAGAACTGGTAGATTGTAAAAAAAGTATAGATAATTTTATTTCTGATATTAAAAAAGAAAATGAAATAATAGTAAAAGAGAGATATTATCACTTAATTCCATTCGGAACTACAAAATCTTATGGAGCAAGAAGCATTTTATTAGGAGATGCTTGTGGACAAGTAAAACCTTTAACAGGAGGTGGAATAATCTATTCATTAATCTGTGCAGAAAAAGCTTTTGAAGTAATAAAAGATTTTTTAGAAAAAGAAGATGAAAAGATTATAAAAAACTACGAAACTCTTTGGAAAAAAGAAATAGGGAAAGAGATTTGGCTTCAGAAAAAGTTAAGAGATCTATACGAGAGATTAGATCAAAATAGTTTAGAAATATTAGCAAGAAAAATAAAAGATTTGTATTTTGAAGAATTGGACTACGATAGCTCTTTTGATATAATAAATAAAATTTTATTACAAACATCTAAGATAGATTTAGTAAAAACCTTCCTTCTTTTCTTTAAATATCTTTTCTGCTAACTCATACTCTTTAATAGTATTTATTGGAATCCAAATGTCAGAAGAAACGACCATAGAATAAAGCTTGCCCATAGATGCTATTTTAGGAAGTACAACACTTTCAAACTCTATAGGATAAGGAGCATTCATGTCAATACATTCTTTTAATATTTTATAGAACTCTGGCTCCACAACTATAGTCCCTGTTGACGAGAACTTATTTATAATCGGCTTTTCGATAAAGTTTCTAACTACTCCAAATTCATCAATCTCTCCTACTCCAAATGGATATTTTGTACCAGAAACAAATAGAATTGTAGCAATAATATTTAACCTTCTCACTCCGCTTATATGATGTAAAATAAGAGAAATTGGTATGGTGCTATCTATAAATATATCATCTGGATAAGATATAATAGCTCTTCTATTCGTATCTATTTTATTCAAGGCAGCTACCAGTGATTTACCTTTTCCCATATTTTCTTCAGGATCTATTATAAAGTTTATTCTAACATTCTCTCCATATCTTTTTTTGTTATTTTTTATATGTTCTTCTATTTTTTCATGATGATGTTTTACAATTAAGATGAAATCTTCAAATCCGCAAGAGCTGTAATGTTCAATACACCAATCTATCAAAGGCTTTTCATTTAATTTTAGCATTGCTTTTGGCATATCCTGAAGAGAAAATCCGAATCTCTTAGCGCTACCTCCTGCCATTATTATAATTTGTGTTTTTTTAATCTCTTCTATCAAATTATTGAATTCTTTCATCTTAATTACCTTTAATCTAATAATCCAAATATATGCAAATCGCTATATATCGCTCCACTTGGTGTTAAAATACTTTTTTTCAACTTGAATTCTTTAACCTCAAACCTGCCTATCTCAATATTCTTATACTTCGAAATAAAATTATAAATACTATTTTGTGGCTTCCCTTTTATTCTTGCAATTGTTATATGAGGAGTAAACTCTTCCTCATCCCCCAAACCTTTAAGACAGCTTCTTACTTTTCTTGCTAATTCAATTAGTTTAGAAGAATTGCATCCAAGCCATAAAACTCTTATATATTTTTCGTTAGGAAAAGTGCCTAGATTTTTAATCTCAATTTCGAACTTCTTTTCTTTTATTTTTTCCAAACAGTTTATAATCTCACTTATTTTATTTTCATTCAACTCTCCTAAAAATTTTAATGTTATATGAAAATCCTTCGCAAGCTTTATACTATTCGATTCTATCTCTTTCTGAATTTTTTCAATCTTTTCTCCAAGCTCTCTAGGAATATCTATCGCCACGAAACATCTCATAAAGTTAATATTATGTCGAACGTATTTAAGCAAAAAGATATTTCTCGAGAAATATTCTAAAATATAGAAAATAATTAAAAAAGCAATTAATAATATTTTCATTACATGTAGAAAAGAATTGCAAGGTGTTCTAATGCCATTGATAGAAAAAATAAAGAAAAGAGATGGAAGAATTGTTCCTTTTGATCAAAGTAAAATTACAGAAGCAATTAGAAAAGCATTTGAAGCAACAGGAGAAAAAGACGGAAAAAGAGCGAAAGAGATTTCTGATAAAGTTGTAAGAAAGCTAGAAGATATTCAGAAAAAAGATCCTACAAAAATAATAAGTGTTGAAGAAATACAAGATGTAGTAGAAGAAACACTTGTAGAGGAAGGAGAGTTCAGAGTTGCTAAAGCTTATATAATTTATAGAGAGCAGCATCGCGAGATTAGAGAAATTGTAGAAAAAGCAAACACTAAATTGATGGACGAATATATAGAAAAATTAGATTGGCAAGTAAATGAAAATAGTAACATGACTTTCTCCTTGCAAGGATTAAATTATTATGTATCTTCAGAAATAACAAAGGTTTATTGGTTGAATAAAATATATCCTCCAGAGATAAGAGATGCATACAGGAATGGAGATTTTCATATACATGACTTAGGATTGCTTTCTGTATATTGTGTTGGATGGGACCTTTATGATTTATTAGTAGAAGGATTTAAGGGAGCTATCGGAAAGATAGAAAGCAAGCCAGCAAAACATTTTAGGGCAGCATTGGGCCAAGCGGTAAACTTCTTTTACACAATGCAAGGAGAAGCAGCAGGAGCTATAGCTTTTTCAAACTTTGATACTTTGCTAGCTCCATTCATAAGATATGACAATCTAAGCTACAAAGAAGTTAAACAAGCAATGCAAGAGTTTATATTCAATATGAATGTTCCTACTCGAGTTGGTTTTCAAACACCATTTACTAATATAACACTTGATTTAACACCTCCAAGTTATTTTGCAGATCAACAAGTAATTATTGGAGGAGTGCCTCAAAAAGATGTTTATAGCGATTTCCAAGAAGAAATAGATATGTTTAATAGAGCATTTCTTGAAGTTATGCTTGAAGGAGATGCGAAAGGAAGAATATTCACATTTCCGATTCCAACTTATAACATTACAAGAGATTTTTGGAAAAACAACAATGGCAACTTGGAAATTCTATGGAAGGTTACAGCTAAGTACGGAATTCCATATTTTGCAAATTTCATAAATTCTGATATGCGACCAGAAGATGCCAGAAGCATGTGTTGTAGGCTAAGATTAGATTTACGTGAATTGTACAAGAAAGGCGGAGGCTTCTTTGGATCAAGTCCACTAACAGGTTCTATTGGAGTGGTTACTATCAACATGCCAAGAATAGGATATCTCTCTAAGGACGATAATAAATTTATGGAAAGATTGGAAAAGCTTATGATATTAGCAAAGAATAGCTTGGAAATAAAAAGAAAAGTATTAGAAAGACTAACAGCAAAAGATCTTTATCCATATTCAAAGTTCTATCTTAGAAAAATCAAAGAAAGATTTGGAGAATATTGGAAAAACCATTTTGCAACCATTGGAATTATAGGAATGAATGAAGCATGTCTTAACTTTTTAGGCGTTAGTATTGCTCATCCAGAAGGTAAGAAATTTGCATTAAAAGTTTTAGATTTTATGAGAGAAAAGCTTCTTGAGTTTCAAGAAGAGACAGGAAACAATTATAACCTTGAGGCAACACCTGCAGAAGGAACTAGCTACAGGTTGGCAAAGATAGATAAAATGAAGTACCCTGATATAATATGTGCAAATGAAGAAGAATATAAAAAAGGAGCGGAACCATTTTACACAAATTCAACGCATCTCCCTGTTAATTACACAGACGATATATTTGAAGTTCTCGAACATCAAGATGAACTTCAATCAAAATATACGGGCGGTACAGTACTTCACATCTTCGTTGGAGAAAAGATAGAAAATACAGAAGTAGTAAAGAATTTAGTCAAAAAAATATGTGAAAATTATCACTTACCTTACTTTACGATAACACCAACATTTAGTATTTGTCCGAATCACGGTTATATAGCAGGAGAGCATCAAAGTTGCCCTCAATGTAATTCGCAATGTGAAGTTTATTCTAGAATTGTCGGTTACTTTAGGCCAGTAAGCCAATGGAATGTTGGAAAAAGAGAAGAGTTTAAACTTAGAAAAACTTATAAGATTTCAAATATTCTGTAGAGCTTTGAATGATAATCTTTCAGATTTTTATAAACCTATTTTTAAAATAGAAAATTTTAAAATAGAAAGGCGGACCTCGCTATGGGCCCGGCGAGCACTCCTGGCTGCTTTAGGCAAGCAAAACAAAGCTTTCTACCCCGCTATAACCAAGAGTGCTTATACTAATAATTGCGTATATCATATTTAAATATTTCATTTTAATTTATAGATAAGGCGGACTCGTTAGAAACCCGGAGGTCGGTGGTTCAAATCCACCCCCCGCTACTTTCTTATTTTTAAGATAATTGATAGCTCTTTAATAGGAATAAACGAGCAATTGCAAGTAATATGACATTTTACGAGTTTCCTAAAAGGAAATTTGTGCAAAAGCTATAGAAAACTAAACTATAAATTCCTATCAAATTTATCAATCAAGAGAAGTGTGCAATGCTACAATGAATAAGGTTGTAAGGTTTGAAAAAAAATCATTACCTTTTTTTTGAATTAGCTGTGGAGAGAATTTAAGGTGATTTCTTAAACTAATTATTGATTTCGATAACATAAAAGAGCTAATTTGTTTGATTTTTCCATCCCAAGGATCAAAGATTTTATAGCCATTTTTTTGATTTTTAATAACAATTATGAAATGTGGATAATGACTAACTTTCCAAAGATAATAAGAATCAACATAAACAATAATCGGCGAGATTTTTATTAACTTGTCTATCAATTTTAAATCAATTTTTTCTTGGATCAAATTGATTTTATTTGAGAATTTAAATTTTTTGATAAAATGAATAATACTCTATTATCAATATAAAAATCGAACTCCACATTAAATTTATTGGCTATAAAATCTAGGTGTCCAATAACAAAATTATATTTTGAAAATTCAAGCGCATAATATAGAACTTCTTTTTCAATCTTTGGCGTAATCTCAACCCCAATAAGATTTAGCAAGTTTACAGCCAAACAACTTTCACATGTAGTTTGTTCATATTTTTGTATCATATTAGGATTAATTCATTTGAAGTTTTATAATATTTACACATGAAAAAATTGTGCAAAGCTTATCAACTTATGATAATTTTTAATAGGCTCAATAAGCAAAACTTCGTAATTAGGTGAAATGAGTTTATGTTAGTTGATGTTCAACTTTCTAAGTATTTCCAAGAATTTATTTTTACCTTATCCATGGTGCTAAATTTTTCTTCCCTTTTGCAAGAGATTGCGACAACAATTTTTAAAGAATTTATCACTTCTATCAATTTTTAATTCTCTAATACAATGTTTTTGTTTATGTACAGAGCGCCGATAATTACAGTACTAGGACATATAGACCATGGAAAGACAACATTGTTAGACAGAATTAGAAATACAAGGGTAGCGGATAAAGAAGCAGGTCAGATAACTCAATCAATAGGTTGTACTTTCGTTCCAATGAGTTTGATAAAGAGCATAAGCAAAAAATTTAGAAGTTTCGAGTCTTCTATTCCAGGCCTTTTGTTTATCGATACTCCGGGGCATGAAGCTTTTAAATGCATGCGCGAACGAAGTTGTAAAATTGCAGATATAGCTATACTTATTGTCGATATATTAGAAGGTTTTATGCAACAAACAAGAGAGTGCATAGAATTGCTAAGAGAAAGTAAAACGCCTTTTGTGCTTGCGATAAATAAAATTGATAAATTTCATGGTTGGAAATCAATCTCTCAAAGCTTTTTGGAAAATTATAATTATCAAAATGAGGATGTAAAAATAGAATTTGAAAAAAGATTCTATGAAATAATAAGCGAGTTAGAAAGGTTTAATCTTAAAGGTGAAAGATTTGATAGAGTAAGTGACTTTACAAAAGAAATAGCAGCAGTACCCATAAGTGCTAAAACCGGCGAAGGTATTCCAGAACTTCTATATATTCTTGCAGGCCTCTCAGAGAAATTTTTAAAAAGATTTTTATTAAAGACTGAAAATTCTTGCGGAATCATATTAGAAATAAAAGATGTGAAAGGATTAGGAAAAACCGTAGACGCGATATTAATAGATGGAAAGATAGAAGTTGGAGATTATTTAGTCACTTTTGGAAAAAAAGCAATAGTTACTAAGATAAGGGCAATATTAGTTCCTAAACAAGTACAAGATATAAGAGCTGAGAAAACATTTGAAAGTGTAAACTTTGTCGAGGCTTCGCACGGAGTAAAACTATTAGTTCAAAGTACAGAAGATATAATACCGGGAGTTGAATTCTTCTTGACAAAAGATATGAGTAGAGCTGAATCTATTTTAAAAGAGTTGGAAAAGAAATATTCACAAGATTTTGTTAGTAAAAAGGAGGAAGGATTAATTTTAAAAGCAGATACATTGGGAGCTTTAGATGCTTTGAAAAATATTTTTAAAGATTTTAAGATTAAATACCTCGACATAGGAGATATCACAAAAGAGGACATCTTAGAAGCAAGTATAAATTCAGATGTATTTCTAAGAGCTGTTATTGCTTTTAACTTAAAAGCAAGCGATGAAATAAACAAAATAGCAAAGGAAAACGGAGTAAAGATTATAAGTTCAGATATAATCTACGAACTTTTTGAAAATTATATAAAATGGAGGGAGGAAAAGAAAAAAGAACTTTTAGAGAAAGAGTTAGAAAATGTTGTGTTTCCTGCAAAGATAAGAATACTTCCGGGCTATATCTTTAGAGCAAGCAAGCCAGCAATAGTTGGTTGCGAAATATTAGAAGGAAGGATAAAAAATGATTATGGATTGTTTAAAATAGAAGGTAAAAAAATAATAGAGTTGGGAAAAATAAAAGAAATACAAGATAAAGGTATTAGTTTGCCTGTCGCGAAAAAAGGCATGAAGGTTGCAATCTCTATTACCAACGCTATTGTTGGTAGAAATATTTTTGAAAACGATGTGTTATTTTCAGATGTGGATGAAAATAGCTACGCAACATTAAAGAAGTACGAAAATATTCTAAGCGAGGAAGAGAAAAAGCTATTAGAGGAAATAAAAGAGATAAAGAATCTATAATTCTAGAAAACCTCTATTATTAGCGATTTTAACTCTCTTGACAAATTTTTATAAAAAGCAGCATAATTTA
>JAWBTS010000017.1:0-13103 GCA_039000375.1 Candidatus Aenigmatarchaeota archaeon
TCTTTTTTAAATTTTCTATCTCTCTTGTACTTAGTTCTCCTGCTTTTCTACTTGCCTCTCTTGCTAAAAAATAAGGACTTTGATTTATTTTTGCTAATGCTCTCCATATCTTATCATTTGTTCTATACATATACTCTGCAACAGTAAGATAGGCAACATATTCTTCGCCCTCTGCTCCTTGCCTAACCCAAAAATCAAATATGCTGTCAAAATCATAGTTCATTGTATATCTTGCTGCATTAATGCATTTTTCAGCTTCTTTAGTAGAAATACCATTAACTAGTGCTGTAATCTCAATTAAATAATCTCTTGTTCTTTTTCTTTCTAATTCCTTTCTCAAAGAATCGTATTCTCTTTCTTCTTCTTTTGTAAATCCTCTTATTCTTCTAATCTTCTCTAATTCTTCTAATCTTACATTAATTCTCATAATCTCTTCTGCCCATGCAGCATCACCCTTATTATAAACACTTTCAGCATATCTTTTTGCCTCGCTAAAAGATTCCATACTCTCAAAATAATCTATAACCGCAGGGTCCCCAGCAGCTCCCATGGCTGAAAATAAAACTCTTATAAACTTTGCCATAAACCAATCCTTCATTCCATTTTTAATTATCCAAATGCCTAAATTACTCCCATCGGGACCAAATAATTTTCCATATGCCTCTCTTCTTCCCAAGAATGCTGTAGTTATATTTGGTCTTGGATGTGAAGATGTATGGAATAGAATATATTTTGCTTCAGATTCTCCTGCAATCTTAGCACATATTCTAATTTGGTCGTGAGAATATCTCCACTCAAATGCATATGCAAGAGTTAAATCTATATTAACCGGAGCATGAATTCCTATCTCTATGTTTTGTGCTCTTTTTATTTGTTTAATTTGATTTACTATCTCAGGTTCAAAAGCTTCGCCAAGTTCTTCTAAGTCTATTTGAGCAAAATCGAATCCCAAACGAGCTGCTTTTGTTATCTTTCTTGCCATGCCCATATAAATCAATCTAAAGTCTCCTGATTCAAATTGAGAAAATCCTGGCGTAACTCCAATAATATATCCTACTGGTTTGTTATCTTCACTCCACTTCGGCATTCTGATCACAAAATTATAACTATACCATTATCTTGCTTTTTAAGAATCCTACAAGAGGGCCATAAATGTATCTTCCAGTACCTACTAAATAAAACTTTGTGATCCTGTTTTCAAAATCCTTTTCATAAGGTCCTTTTTTCATAAATCTAAAATCAAGGCCAAAAAAATCTGAGAACTTTTCCCATGCTTTTAATAATGGCTCATAAAATTTCTTTTTCTTCTTTACCATATATCTTTTCACTTCTTCTATATCTACATGTTCGCCGATCGCTTCTAATTTTGCCTTTATTTCTTGCTCGGTTAGTTTTGAAAAATTTCTTGATAAATACCTTATTTTCTCTTCTTTTTTCATACCTGTTAGCTCCTTTCTCAATCTTTCTAGTTCTAATTTTGATTCCAAACCAAGTAACTTATTGATATATCTTTCGAACTCCTCCTCTTTTGCTTTTAATTCAAGTAATTTTACCAGGAGAACATTTTGCGACATTAAATAACATCTTACTATAATATCAATATCTTCTATTTCCTTTCCTTGAGGCGTTCTTAACGTTCTTTTATCAAATATTATCTCGAGAAAACCATAATATAAATATCTTTTTTCTACTCTTCTTCTTGTAATCATTAGATCGTCTTTTTCCATTATCTCTTTTATTGCGTTTTCAACCCATTTTTCTGTGATCCAAGGATATTTTTGTTTCAATCCAAGCTCCTCGTGAAATATCAAATGTTCTTTTGTCCATTCGTCATCTGGTCTAACATTTCTTAATGCAAGAATTTCTCCAGGTGCTTTGAAGAATTCTTCTACTTCGAATTGTTTCCATGCCCAAAGCGTAATAACTTCTTCGCTAGTTTGCTCTCCAACCACATGCCAAAGAGATGAGATCGCTTCCTTTCTAGCACTTGATCTACTTAATCCCTCTTCTAAAAGTTTATGCCTAGCTATATATGGTTTTATCCATTCTCTTGTTTGCTCTATCATTGCCCTTTTGGAATCTATTAGTTCTTTCAATCTTTCATACCTTCGTTTTACTTCGCTTCCAAATAAAGATTTCCACTCTTGATATGATCTCCATTTCGTGAGAAGCATGTCCTTCTCAACCTTAGGCAAACCTTTCAATCTATCTTTCTTTTCCAAATCCTCTTCACTTTCCATTTCGTAAAAATCTTGAATTATTGTTGGAAATATATTTTGCTGTTGCATAAAGCTCATGGAAAGCCTTCCTGGAGCACCTTCTCCTGCATGAAAATCAACTTGATCTATGAATATCGCTTTTAAAGAATGTTCATCATTTTTCTCGATATAATCTAAAAATTCTTTATATCTTCTTAGATCGTGTTCTAATAATTCTAAATCAGATATGTGCTTGATCATATCATCTAGAACTGTCTTTATTTTTATTTCAATTCTTTCCTTTTCGCCTAAAACTAAATCATAATAAGCTTTATGAACAGGAGAAACTTCTATCCATTCATCAACTTTTTTAACTAAAAATTCTGAGTTAGTAAGAAAACCTATTGTACCGTAATAAAGGTTTTGAAAGCTTCCTATTGGCATTGTTGGATTTAGTATTATATACTGGTCTAATGGCTGGATAAGCAAAGCCTTTCCGAGCCATTTTGCTCTTGCTCCTGGCCAAGGATTTATGTATTTATCCCAGGGTGTTGTACCTATTATTCCTCCTCCGGGTCGAGCAACGAACAACGGATCTAAGATGTAAGGCATATAATTAATTATAGAATCGCATCTTTAAAATTACTTATGCAATCGAATATGATGATATCCTTAATGTAAATCATAATATGTTATATTCCTTAATTACTCTTAGAATTTCTGCTACGCTCCATGCTTGTGAAGTCGTTCCGCCAGGTTCGTGAGGATAATCACCTGAAAATAATTCTGGCAAAGATTTATATGGACTTCTCACACAAAAATCAACAAGAGGAGCAATGTAATATCTAATCTCGCTTTTTATCTCATCTAAGCTTTTGTTTTGATATCGTCTGATCTTTACCAAAGCGTCTATGAAAGCTCCGATAAGCCAAGGCCAAGCAGTGCCTTGATGATATGCTAAATCCTTTTGTTCTACAGGCAAAAATGTGTCATAGCTTCCTATATATTTTTCATCTTCTGGAGAAAGTGTTCTCAAACCACAAGGAGTCAGTAAATGTTTCTTAACACAATCGAAAACAAGCATCTCTTTATTTTTGTCCAGAAGGTTATTACAATGGCTCACTGCAAATATCATATTTGGCCTTATTGCGTTACCATGAGGATCTCCTTCTATAACATCAAAAAGCGCTTTCTTTTCTTTATTCCAAAATTTTCTGTTAAATGATTTTTTTAATCTAAATATCATTTCGTTTATTTCAAGATTAAATTCATATCCAAAAATTTCTTCTATACTTTTTACAAAAGTTAATAATGAGTAAAACAATGCATTAATCTCTACGACCTTTCCGTTTCTTGGTGTTATTGGCTGAAGCTTTCCGAAAGCGTTGGCATCCATCCAAGTCGCTTGAGGCGGAGTTACAATAAGATAATCGCTATCCATATATATTCTTTGAAACTCACCATATTGATAGTAGCCTGTGCCATTCACATAGCTCTCTAGAATATTTTTTATTGTTTGTAGCATTTCTTTTATAAATGAAAAGTCGTGACTATACTGAATATACTTCTTTAATGAATATATAAACCATAAAGAAACGTCAGCATTATTATACTCTATCTCATTAGAAATTTTTGTTGGTAGCAAGCCATTTTTTTCTAATTTTGCGAACCTTCTAAAAATATTTTTAGCATCTTCAAAACGATTTCTTACCAACAAAAGTCCTGGTAAAGAAATAAATGTATCTCTTCCCCATGGCTCGAGAAACCAATCTCTGCTCGCAGCCCAAATTTCTACTTCGTTATTATTATATTTTATAAAGCTTTCTGCTGCACTTTCTAGAATATTTAATATCTCAGTATTACTCCAGAAGTTATCTTCTATTTCATCAAAATTTCTTATCCTTGTTTCTTGATTTGCGGGCATAGCTATTATTTTATATTAACATCAAGCTTATATTTAAATTTAATTTGCATTTATTAAATAGTTTATATTGTCTTTTATCGATGTTTTGATAAAATTAAAGAGTTTGAAGGATGAATATAATCATGAAAAACTCGAATATGAAAATAATAAATATTACGCCAGAGATCGCAATTGAAAATTCTAACAATTATGCTGGTGGTTTAGGAATTTTAGAAGGAGATAAATTTTATGAGCTTGCAAAAATAGGCGTGGATTATAATGTTTTTTCTATTCTTTATAAGAATGGTTATGTAAGCTACGAATTTGACCTTAATGGCAATCCTCAACCAATGCCACAATCACAGCCAAAAGAATTTTTAGAAAGATTGAAAAAAGATTTAGAATTTGATATTAGAATTGCCAACGAAGATATTAGAGTAGTTGCCTGGAAATTTTCCATAAATAAAGCTAATGTTATTTTCTTTGAAACAAATAGCAACAAATGGAATTTTTTAAACAATCGTGTATACATAGAGAACTCTACAGAAGAAAGATTTTATAAATATGTATTTCTTGCAAAGGCAATAAAAGAGTATATTGAAAAAAACATGGAAATTGATAAAATAAAATATATTGACATGCAAGAAGCTTATGCAGCGATTCTTCCATTGATTTTCAGATTTAATAATTATAGATTTGTTATTCATACACCTGGAAAATGGGGGCATCCGGATTTTCCTAAAGCTTTATTTAAGAAAGAATTTGATCTAGACTTTTTAAACGATGTTGTTGTTTTAACTGAAATTGGAAATGGTGCGGCAAAAAAAATATTTTGTGTTTCAAGAAAACATTTCGAAATTGTTAGCAAGATGTTTCCTCATTTTATCGATAAAATTGATTATGTAACAAACGGAATAAATTTAGATCGATGGGTAGATAATGAAATAAGATCACATTATGAGAAGAATGATCTGAGCATAGACAAATTCTTAAAAATTAAAGAAAGATTGAAAAATAATTTAGAAAATTTTATTTCCAATTTTAAAAACATCGATATAAAGGATAAGTTTATTGTTGCTTGGGCTAGAAGGATTGTTGAATATAAAAGGCCGGACTTTATACTTCGCTTTATAAAAAGAAATCGAGATTTAAATATAATTTACATAATTGCAGGGAAAACTCATCCTTATGATACTTATGGATTAAAAATGATGAAGGAATTTTATAGAATTTCGCAAGAGAAGAAAAATGTAATTTTTATTCCAGAGTATAATCCTGAGATCGCAAAGCTTATAACTCAAAGCGTAGATATATTTCTCTTTACTCCCACTCCTGGACTTGAAGCTAGCGGCACAAGTTTTATGAAAGCCTGCGCAAATGGTACGCTAGTATTAACTTCATTTGATGGGGCTGTACCAGAAATAGTGGAAAATAATAAAAATTCTTGGATTTTTGGAGATGAAAAAAATAGCAGCTATGAGCTTTTTGAAGCAAAATTAAAGGAGATTTATAAATTCTTCTTTGAAAAAAGAGAAGAATATAACAAGATGTGTTTAAATGCGATTTTTTCCTCTTTACCAAAGGTTGATATAAAAAATGCCTTAAAAAAATACTATCCTGAAATTTTTACAGAACAATAATGTTTAATAAGCATAGCGTAATAAATAATAATTGATAAAAATGAGAATAGCATTCTTTGTGTGGGAATTCTGGCCACGCTTAGTCGGTGGCTTAGGAACATATGCAATAGAGATAACAAGAAAATTTAGTGAACTTGGCCATGAAGTTGTAGTTTTCACATTAAATGATGGTAATCTTCCTACATTAGAAAATTGGCAAGGGATAGAGGTTCATCGTCCACTAATCTTAGATATTACTCATACTTTACCTTTGGTTATTAGAGAAGATATAAAGCGTTGGGGCACTGGGCTAAAATTCTTTGCTGATGTTTTTTGTTATAATTATCTATCTGCTACAAAGTTTGTAAATCAGCTTATTAAAAAAGAGGGAAAGAGCTTTGATGTAGCAGCTTTTCATGATTGGCTCTCTGCATTTTCTGGAATAGCTATAAAAGATAATGTAAAGAATTTGCCATGTGTTTTCCATCTTCACTCTGTAGAAGAGCAAAGAAACTTGGGAGGAGGAGCAGAGATAATAAAAGAAGTAGAAAAGATTGCAAGCAAAAAAGTAGATAAAATCATTACAGTTTCTTACTCTTTAAAAGATTATTTAATTTCTATTGGTTACGATCAAGAAAAAATAGAGGTTTGTTGGAATGGATGTGATCCAGAGAAATACAATATGAAAAATGTAGATAAAGAATTGCTTGAAAATCTTAGAAAAAGATATGGGGTTGAAGATAAAAGAGTGATACTATTTGTAGGTAGGTTAACATATATAAAAGGGGTTAGACAGCTAATAGAAGCTTTTCCATTAGTTAAGCAAGAATTTCCTAACGTGAAACTTGTAATGCTTGGAAAGGGTGAGGAATATAGTGAGCTTGTTACTCTTGCACAAAGATTAGGAGTTTTTGAAGACATAGTCATACGCTCGGAGTGGGTTTCAGAGGAGGAAAGAATCGCGCACTATGCTTTAGCTGATGTTTGTGTGTTTCCAAGCCTAAGCGAACCATTTGGAATTGTAAGCTTAGAAGCAATGGCAATGGAAAAACCAGTAGTAGTTGGGGCGAGCGGTATTAGTGGTCTTAAAGAGCAAGTTATACCAAGCGGAGATAATAGAACTGGCGTACATGTTGATGGAAGAAATCCTAGCGATATAGCATGGGGAATTAAAGAGGTTTTAAGAAACCCAAAAGAAGCTGAAAAATGGGGGAAAAATGGGAGAAAACGGGTAGTTGAGAATTTTACTTGGGATATTGTTGCGAAAAGAACATTAGAAGTTTATGAATCTGTTCTAAGATCTTAGTAAAAATAAAAATTATAAATTATAAAATGCCTCTTCCAACTTTCTTTTCCAACTCCTTTATTCTTTTTTCAACTATTTGCAGAGCTTCTTCTTTGCTTTTTGCTTTTCTCAAATTATTCGCAAGCTTTTCATCCTTTATTACATCTCTTACCCAATTGCTAAAATCGTTTTTCTCTTCATTCGCATGGTAGCTATAAGTTTCATTGCTCATATTTCTTAATCCGTCTCTTAGCTCGTATAAGTTTTTAAATACCTTCCCATCGTGGCACCAAAAAACATCTGTATAATCGCTTAAAATCCTTAAAGCTTCTTCTTTTTTCATATCTAATCTATTCTTTATCCTTTGTTTTATATCATTTATTATGTTCATAAATATTATAAAAGCTTCATAAGGCGAATCATATGGATTAAAATATTTATGCACATCTCCATCAGCAAACCATTTTGTACACATATAATAAAAATGATCAGCAGTTTGCAATTTTCTCCATGCGTCTATTATATTTTTATCTTTTGTTGCCAAAATAGCGTGCTCTAAACTATATAGCTCGTTAAAAGCAAATTGTTGCATCTTATTTCCTATCCATGCAGTAAGATCTCGCTCAGTATCTGCCCAGGAAACATAGTTTGGAAAATCTAAATCTGCTACCGGCTTAAATTTCTTTATTGCTTCAGAAGGTAGAACAAAATCTATTCCTCTTTTCAAAGCTTCTATGGGAAATTCCTCTAAAAAATCGAAAATGCCTGTTTCCTTCCACTGATGTTCTCCAAATGTCTCATAATCCATAAATATATTAACAATATCACCCTGAATTTGAGATATCCAATTAGTATATTTTTCTGTAGTTAGTGGCCATTCTTGCCACGAACGATCTGAAAATCTAAAAGCTATATCGTCGCTCAATCTATAGTGCTTTAATAGTAAAATAATATTAGCATCTTTTGCTTTATATAAGAAACACGGAGATCTCCATTCCAAAATTTTATCAGCACCTTCCGCGAGTATTGCCTTATAGCCTAAAGATTCTACAATTTTTCCTATTTGATTTTGATATATTAGTTCTGTGTTTCTAAAGATTTTTGGCCTCTTACCAAAAATTTCTTTAAGCTTTTTTTCATGTAGTTTTATTTGGGCTACAAACTCTTTTAAAGAATATATACTTGCAAGCGAATGATAATATGTTTCTCCAACAAGCTCTGCGCAACCGGTTTTTATAATCTTTTCAAATGTTTCTATGACGTGCGGATATTCTTCTAGTTGCTCAAGCAAAGTTCCTGTAATACTAAAACTTATCTTAAATCTTCCATCTGTTTTATGAATTAGATCTAATATTATTTTATTTGTAGGTAAGTAGCTTTTTTCAATCACTCTTTCTAAATATAATTTATTCCTTTCTTTGTCAAAGTAATCTATATCCTTTCCAATATCGAAAAATGTAAATCTTTTTAGCCTTATTGGCTGATGGACATGAAGATAAAAACATATGCTAACCATTTCTCACCACAGCTTCTGGTAAATATTATTTACAATTTTTTCGGTTTGCATGCTCCAACTTATTTTTTCTACATCTTTTTTTCCATTCTCTTTTAAAACTTCATATAATACATCATAATTTAAAATGGCTAAAATTTTATTAGCAATATCTCTAACATCCCAAAAATCTATAGGCAGCGAGTTTTTCAAAACTTCTTTTACTCCAGAATTTTTGGAAATTATTACAGGAGATCCATAAAATGCTGCTTCTAAGGCTGTAATTCCAAATGGTTCGCTAACGCTTGGCATCACATAAACATCTGCAATCTTATAAAGATGTTCTACTTCGTCGTCTTCCAAATAACCCGTAAATATAACCTTATCTCCAATTCCAAGCTCACAAGCAAGCTCTATCATTTTTGGCAAAAGCTCTCCGCAACCAGCAAAAACAAATATTACGTCTTTGTATAATTCTGAAACTAATTTTGCAGCTCTTAAAAAATAGTCGGGACCTTTATGAAGGGTTACCCTTCCTAGGTATAAAACTACTTTTTTATTCTTTAGTATCTTTTTGCTTAGAATTTTCTTTTCCTTTTTCTCTTTATTATTTATTCTCTTTTCTCCAACTGCATTATGAATAACCTCTATCTTATCTTCTTTAACATTATAAAATTCTATTATTTTATTTTTCATAAAATTTGAAACTACAATAATTTTATCAGCTTCTTCAAATGCTCTTTTTTCTATCTCAAATATCTCTTTACAAACCCCTAACCCACAATTTCTATCGAGCTCTGTTGAATGTACATGAACAACTAGTGGCTTTTTCTTTATCTTCTTTGCAAGAATACCTGCCTCAAAAGTCATCCAGTCGTGGCAATGAATTATATCAAACTCTTCCTCTTTAATTATTTTCTCACACTCTTTTGTAAATCTCTTTACCTCCTCTAAAATATTTCCACAATATATGGCGCCACCATCAAAATTTATTATTTTCTTCTCCTTTCTCTCATGATAATATGGATTTAGCCAACTACCTATCTTTACTATTTTTAGCTTTGGAGAAATGAACTTTACTCTTTCTTCTTTCTTATCAATTGGAAATGGCGTGAGAAATATAATATCTAGACCTTTATTTACAAGCTCTTTAGTTAGATGATAGCAAACCCTACCTAAACCACCTACAATATAAGGAGGGTACTCCCATCCTATCATAAGTATTTTTTTGTTCATATGCCTCGAGTTGACTAAACAAAAATTTATTATAAATTTATCTTAATATTAATTTAAATTAAAATACCGCTAATAAAAGAAATTTTGCAAAGTTGATTTATAATGCGTAAACTTTTTGTAATACTTAACTTTAAAGCTTATCCAGAAGCTATAGGAAGAAATGCAATAAAATTAGCGAAAATCTGTGAAGAAGTAAAGAAAATTAAAAATGCTGAAATAATGATAGCGGTGCAACCTTCTGATATATTTCAAATAACCTCGAAATTCGATATAAAAGTGCTTGCACAACATGTTGATGCTGATTATGGTAAATTTACTGGATCGATAAATGCAAAAGCTGTAAAAGACGCAAAAGCTTATGGTACTTTGTTGAATCATGCAGAGAAAAAGATAGATTATGAAAGATTGAAAACGACAATAGAAGAGTGTAAAAAAATTAAACTCAAAGTCGTAGCTTGTGCATCTAACTTAATAGAATGTGAAAATATAGCAGAGCTTAAGCCAGAATTTATAGCTTTTGAGATACCAGAGCTTATAGGCACTGAAAAATCTATTACGAAGGAAGCACCGGAATCTGTAAAGAAGTTTGTAGAAATAGCGAGAAAAAATAATATAATTCCTCTCTGCGGCGCGGGAATAAATAGTAAAGAAGATGTAGAAACTGCTATAAAGCTCGGTACAGATGGCGTCTTACTTTCCAGTGCTTTTGTGAAGGCAGAAAATCATAAAAAATTCTTAATGGATCTAATTCCATAAAATTTTATTAAAAGCGTTTTTCGAAATCTTTCTATCTATTCTTTAAAACCTCTGGTATAGCATCTATAATATCACTTGCTAGCAAAGCCTCTCTTTTTTTCTTTGCTACTATATCTCCGGCCTTTCCATTTATATATGCTGCGCAACATGCTGCAAGAAAAGCATCTTTACCTTGTGCTAACAAAGAGCCACATATACCAGCGAGCGTATCTCCAGTGCCACCTTTTGTCATATAAGGATTTCCTGTTTCATTTATCGCTACCCTATAACCATCTGAAATTATATCTATAGGACCTTTTAATAATATGGTTGAATTCAGCTTTTTTGCCACTTTTTTTACTATTATTTTAGCTTCTTCCATATCCTCTATCGTAATACCGGAAAGTACTTTAAATTCAAATCTATGTGGCGTTAAAATAAAATTCTTTTTCAAAATCTCTTTATTTTCAGCTACAGCATAAATTGCATCGGCATCTATAACGCAAGGTATAGTAACTTTTATTAATATTTCTTTTATAGCATCTAAGGTTTCTCTTTCTCTTCCCATACCACCACCTATAACTAATGCGTCGCTTTTCTCTGCAAAAGATAAAATTGTTTTAACATGCTCCATTGTTATTAAATCTCCAGAAAGAGGATATGTGATCAAATCTGGAGAATAGCTTGCTATTATATTTGCTGCTCTTTCCGGTGCTAATATGAAAACTAAATCAACGCCAGAACGATAAGCCGCTAAAGCATTAAAAGC
Source organism: Candidatus Aenigmatarchaeota archaeon (assembly GCA_039000375.1). Lineage (GTDB taxonomy): Archaea > Aenigmatarchaeota > Aenigmatarchaeia > GW2011-AR5 > JAHLMP01 > JAHLMP01. The sequence continues at coordinate 11,238 of JAWBTS010000017.1, forward strand.
TGGAGAGCCATGATATAACTTTGAACCACCTACCACAAGAAGTTTTCCAAAATCCCCTTTCTTTGCCTCTTTTGCTCTTTCTTTAAATATTTTCCTTAATATCCATCTTCCAATCTTTATTTCACCTTTTTCTATTTTTCTCATAATTTAAATTTCATAATTACTTGATAAAAAGCGTTAAAAATTGTAAAAATCGAGAGTTGAAAACATTTTTAAATTTTACTACTAAATGATTATTATAAGGTGATAATAATGAAAAAGAAGTGTAAATACTGTAAGGATGGAAGAATAATAGTAAATAAACAAAAAGGCATAGTATTTTGTACATTATGTGGACATGAGTTTAGAGTTAGATTGTCTAGAGTTTAGAATAGAGAATTATTCTAAAATGCAAACATCAAGTTTATTTGCTAATTCTACAACCTTATTATACTCTTCTGTCGTTATTCTTCTATTTATTTCATTATAATTATAAGCTTCGAAAGTTGGATAGTACTGATCCATTATATTCACTATGCATTTTTCTTTAAGATTTCTTGCAATCCATTTTATGATTTTGTAAGAGCAGCAGTATATATGATTCGGAAGAATTAGATGTCTTATGCAAATTTCTCCTTTAGCTAATTTCAAATTTCTTGTAACAACCTCAAAATATTTTTCTACCTTCGACAGTCTTCTTGCACATCTGTTGTTTCCATACTTAAAATCTGGTAGAAAAAGATCTACAACCTCGTTAAGTATTTCCATCGACTTTACGCTCATATAAAAATTTGAATTCCAGACTATGGGTATTGGAACTTTTAATTTTTTCAAATTTGCTAATATCTCTAAAATAAATGGCAAATAAGGTGTTGGTTCGCCTCCAACAAAATTTACATTCTTAGCTCCTTCACGAAATCTATTTCTTATTATTATTGCTAGCTCTCTTGGAGAGACCTCAATTCCTTCTTCAATCCAATTAGAAATCGCCCAATTTTGACAATAAACGCAATGAAAATTACAACCCATGAAAAAGATTGTATGCGATGGTACTAGAAAGCTCTCTTCTCCATAATGAAGAAATTCTGAAGATATCATAATCTTATTTGGGGCTCTACAAAATCCTTTCGTTTTATTTCTATCTATTTTACATTTTCTTTCACATAGTTCGCATGATTTGATAATTTCATTTGCTTCTTCTAATAATTTTTCTAAGTTCGCTGAGAAAAACTTTGGCTTACTTTTTTGTTTCAATATCAAGAAATAATTTTCTATAACATTTTCAAATCTTCTCATGATTAAAATAAGCGCTGTATTGAATAAATCTCTTTAGCTTAAATGCTAAAATTAAAACCTTTAAAAGTTTAACTCCTAATTGAGAATAAAAGAATTCGAGAAATTTCAACAAATAAATGGGAGGTGAGAACTGTGGTAGAAAAAGGAGACAACGTCATCTTAGTAGGAAAGAAGCCACCAATGGCCTATGTATTGGCAGCGATCACTCAGTTTAGCGATGGACAGGATGAAGTACACATAAAAGCCAGAGGAAGATGCATAAGCAATGCAGTAGACGTTTCACAAATAATAAAAAACAAATTCATCAAAGATGTAAAAATAGCTAAGGTAGAGATAGGAACAGAAACGATAGAATCTGAAGGAAAGCAGATGAATGTTTCAACAATCGACATCACATTAAAGAAATAATTGGTGGCTACAAATAATTTGAAAAATTTTTTTCTTTTTTGTTTTTACAATTTTAATTTTTGATAAATAATTTTTATGCATCTTATAAATTATGCTGCTTTTATAAAAATTTGTCAAGAGAGTTAAAATCGCTAATAATAGAGGTTTTCTAGAATTATAGATTCTTTATCTCTTTTATTTCCT
>JAWBTS010000018.1:0-12874 GCA_039000375.1 Candidatus Aenigmatarchaeota archaeon
AATAAAATGTTAAAAACTTCTAAAATTTCTTCTAATAAATTAACAAAAGGAAGATAAGGGATGCAAATCTGCCCAAAATGTAGTTTGCCAAAGGAAATTTGCGTATGTGAGAAAATAGCCAAAGAGCAGCAAAAAATAGTGGTAGAAACAAGGCCGAGAGTATTTGGAAAAGTAATGACGGTAATTCAGGGAATAGATTCTAAATCAGTAGATATAAAGAAGCTACTAAAAGAGCTTAAACGTGAGCTGGCTTGCGGCGGTACATTTAAAAACAATGAAATAGAGCTACAAGGAGATCATCGCGATAAGGTTGTAGAAATTTTAGTAAGAAATGGATTTCCAAGAGAAATGATAGAAAAGAAATAATTAGTTAGCTGTAAAAGATGATATCTTATTAAGACCAGAGGGTAGAATAAAAAGAAGTATTAGCGGTGATAAATGTAAATTAAGCGGCGATAAAATAAATAGCGAGACAGAAGCTAATAATATATGGAAATTAAATGGAGTTATAAGTAGATTAAAGAAAGGAAAATCAAGAAAATCGAAAGAAAAATAGTCAAGTTGAATAAAACGATGAAAATTAAAAATAGGATATATTTAAATTATTCTCATGAGAACTCCTAAAAATATTCTTTTACATGAGCTTATTGGTTTGGAATGTAAAGTTGTAGGATCAAAAAACAAAAATCATTTGGGAATTAAAGGTAGGATTATTGACGAAACAAAGAATCTTATAATTCTCGAAACAAAGAAAGGTATTAAAAAGATTGCTAAAAAGGGGGCAATCTTTAGATTAAAGCTCGAAGATCAGGTAGTAGAAATTTATGGTGACGATATCTTATTAAGACCAGAGGATAGAATAAAGAGAAGTATTAAAGGTTGGTAAAAAAAAGCTAATAGTAAAGGTTTAATTAAGCAGAAACTTTAATAATCAAGAATAATAAGCAAAGAAATAATTTAAAAAGAAAATAAAAGATTTGTCTCTTGGTCTATATAATTTATTATTTCTCTTTTGATTTTTTGCATTTCTTTGCCATAATATACTATCTCTTTCCGATTATTTTAATAATTAATTTCTTCTAATTGGTTCTCAATTTTTATCTTTGATAATAATTTTTAGAATTTCAAACATATTTAATTTCATGCCCACTAATTTGACTGGCGAATGGTATGCAATCGAAAAAGAGTATAGAGAAGAAAAGGATTTGAGAAAAAAGATTGAACTCTTGAAAAAACTTATAGCAGCAACGCCAAAACATAAAGGTACTGAGAACTTGCTTGCTGACTTGAGAAGAAGATTATCAAAACTTGAAGAACTTTTGGAAAAAAGGTCAAAAAAACTTGGTGGAAGGCAATTAGGAATAAAGAAAGAGGGAGATCTCCTAGTCTCAATAGTTGGAATGACGAAAAGTGGAAAAAGCACTTTACTTAAAGAGCTTACAAATGCGAACGTAGATATTAGCGAACAACCATATACTACAAAGACTCCTGTCACAGGTGTTTGTTTCTATTCTGGCGTATTAATTCAATTTGTAGAGATTCCTTCATTCTTTCTTCCTAGAGATTTATCCATTGTACACATATCTGACTTAATATTAATTTTAGCAAATAGTGAAGAGGAAAGAAAAGAGGTGGAAGAAGTACTTGAGAAAAATAGAATTCAAAAGAAAATAGTATATTGGAGAATAGATTGGAAAGATTATAACAAATTATTAGAAAAAATAATTCAAGAAGCAGAAGTTATAAGAGTTTTCACAAAGCCGATAGGAAAGAAAGTTGAAGAAAGGGCAATCGTACTAAAAAATGGTAGTAAGCTTCGAGATATGATAGAAAAGATAAATTCAAATTGGTTAAATACTTTTAGATTTGCTAGGGTTTTTGATAATTCAAAAACTTCTGGAAGAAGGGTTGGATTAAACTATGAGCTAAAGGATAAAGATATAATTGAGCTTCATGTGTGATCTTTCTCATGAAACCAGAATCAAAAAATATTTAATCTTAATAGTATTTTAGAGTTTTATTATGCATGAAAAGGATTTAGAAATAATCGCAAAAAATATTATAAACATAAATCTTGGTGTAAAAGAAAAGGATATAGTACTAATTTCTGCTGGTCCAAACTCTTTGGCTTTCGCAGAGGCCTTGGCTTATGAGGCAGCTATGGTAGGAGCTCAACCAACAATCTATTATAGTAGTGATGAACTCGCACTAAAAATCTATAAAGATATAAAAGAGAAATTCTTAAAAAATTGGCCGAGACTTGCGGATATATTATCTAAAGTTGTAGATGTTTCTATAATAATAGATGATACAAATCCTTTTGCCGCTAGTAAAATACCTCAAAACAAAGTTGAAATAAGAAGAAAGATTTACAAACCAATTAGAAGAAGGGAAGAAAGAAGAGAAAAGAGAAAAGAATTAAGAAAAGCATTGATAGGATTTCCTAATTTAGATACTGCAAAATCGCTTGGCATATCTTTCAAGAAGCTTAACGAAATATATTGGAATACTATGAAAGCAGATTATGAGAATATTTACCAATTCAATTCTAAGCTTATAAAAGTTCTTAACAAGGCAAAAACAATAAGAATAGTTGGAGAAAAAACTGACATATCGTTTTCAGTTAAAGGAAGAAAGTTTATGAATGGTTGTGGAATTGTTGAAAAGAAAGGAGAGATTGGATTTATTAATTTACCTGATGGCGAGGTTTACATTGCCCCAATTGAAGATTCTGTAAACGGAGAGATCTATTTTGATTTGCCTTGCTTATATCATTATGGAAAAAAGGTTAATGGCGTCTATTTCAAATTTAAGAATGGAAAGTTAATTGAATATGATGTTAAGAAAGGATTAAAAGAATTTGAAGATGTTTACAAAAATGCATCTGGAGATAAAGATAAGATAGGCGAATTTGGCATAGGCACTAATCCAAATGCAAGAATTACAGGAGGTATGACAATTATTGATGAAAAGGTTATTTCTACAATTCACTTAGCAATAGGAGATAACAAATCATTTGGTGGTAAGAACGATGCAACTATTCATTGGGATTTCTTCAAAGACATGAAGAAAGGAGATAGCATAATATATGCTGATAAAAAAATTATTATGAAGAACGGAGAGTTTGTAGGAGTTTGATAAAGTTATTTTTGCAGTAGAATTTATTTTTACTGTTCTAGTGAGTTTAAAATATTTTTATATTCACTAATCTATTCATCTTACTAATCCTCTCATCTTCTTTCCAGCAGAAGTTAGCCCACGAAATACTCTTCCTCTTTGGTTGCATATCCAATTTATATTTTTATCAGATTTTATCACAGGGTGATGTGGATCCACCATAATAATCTCGAAATATTTATATACGCCGTCATCTGCTACAAGATAACTATTCAATACCTCGAGATTTCTATATTTTCTGGCTGCTTTTTCCTCCGCGATTAGTTGCAAGCTTTTCTTTGGAGTAAAATGCACTATTCCAGCTTTGCTTGGCTTTCTTCCTCCACTGGGTTTTTCTCTTCTTCTTCCACCTTTCTTAACTCTTACTCTCACCACTACAAAACCTTGCTTTGCTTTATATCCAAGTCTTCTTGCTCTTTTTATGTTAAATGGCTTTTCTACTCTTTCAACGACCTTACTCTTTCTCCATTTTTTTAGCAAATCCTTCGAGACTTCGATCATTTGCATAATCGACTACCTCTAAGTTCACAATTTTTCATTTAATTATTTTTCTTTAATTTCTTGTTTTTTAAATTCTTAAGTAATTAAACTTCTTAATAAATTAAAACGAGTTTTTATTATTTAAGTTTTTAATTTTTGATATATTTTTAATTCGAATTTAAAGTTTAGAAAATTATAAAATAAAAACTCATAAAGTAAAAATTTCGAGAAGTGATAGATTATGCCTACGACTAGAAGACCGAGAAGAGGCTCATTGCAATATTGGCCGAGAAAAAGAGCAAAAAGAATGTATCCTAGAATAAATTGGGAAGGAATAAAAAAGAATGTGGAAAAAGATGAAACACCTAAATTGCTTGGTTTTGCTTCTTATAAAGTTGGAATGACTCATGTTCAATATCAAAAAGGTAATAAGCTATTTGTAAAGCCAGCTACTATTTTAGAGGCTGCTCCATTGTTTGTTTGTGGTATAAGATTCTATGGAGCGAATGAGCTGAAAGAATTAAAAGCGATAGGCGAAATTTTTGCAGATAATCTTCCTAAAGAATTAGAAAGAAAGATTGGAAAAAAGGGAAAGAAGAAGGAGTTTGATGAAAAGATTTTGGAAAATACAAAAACTATAAGATTAATAGTATGCACTCAACCAACTAAGTCTGGAATGCATAAGAAAAAGCCAGAGATTTTTGAAATAGGAATCTCCGGTAGCGTTGACAAACAATATGAACTTGCAAAAAAACTTTTAGGAAAAGAAATAACAGTAGATAATGTTTTTAGAAGTGGTGAATTTTGTGACGTTTCTTCAGTAACTAAGGGTCATGGCTTCACTGGTAGTGTAAAAAGATTTGGAATAAAAATTCAAGGAAGAAAGGATGAGCAGCATCATCGTCACGTAGGTAGCATAGGACCAACTACTCCTAGAAAGATAGATTGGCGCGTACCTATGCCAGGTCAATATGGCTTTTTTACCAGAACAGAGTATAATAAAAGAATATTATTAATAGGAAAGAATCCATCAGATATAAATAAGAAATCTGGATTTAAGCATTATGGAGTTGTGCGTTCGCATTACATATTACTAGAAGGCTCTGTTCCGGGACCTAGAAAAAGATTGATAATACTTACAAAGCCGAGAAGAAAAGCAAAATACGAACCGGTAGAAATAAAATATATTGCAAAATGAAATTATTAAAATTTGGAAATAATTTTGAATAACTTGATAATCGTGATTGAAAATGGCTGAAGAAAAGATAAAGGTATATGATATTAATGGAAACTTTAAGGAAGAGATGGAGCTTCCAGAATTTATGAAGTCCGAGTATAGACCAGATGTTATTAAAAAGGTTGTAACCTTTCAACAATCTTCCAAAAGGCAACCATATGGAGCAGATCCATTAGCAGGAAAAAGGACTTCTGCTCATTATCATGGAAGAAGGAGAAGAGAAAGATGGTCTATGATGGGTAGAGGCATGAGTAGAATGGCAAGAATTCATGGTAAAGTGGGCTATTTACTTTGGACTGCTCGATTTGTACCACAAGCAAGAAAAGGAAGAAGAGCTCATCCTCCGAAAAGCGAAAAGGTTTGGATTAAGAAAATAAACAAAAAAGAATTATTACTTGCTTTAAGATCTGCTCTTGCAGCAACTAGAAATATAAAGCTGTTAAAATTAAGAGGCCATAAAATAGATGAAAGCTTTAAATATGATCTTCCAATAATATTCGAAGATTCTATCGAAATCTTAAAAAAGACGAAAGATGTTGTAGCATTACTTAAAAAAATAGGTTTGGATAAAGAAATAGAAAGATGTAAAGAAGTTAAAGTAAGAAGTGGAAAAGGTAAATCGCGAGGAAGAAGGTATAAAAAGAAAAAGGGAATATTATTTATAGTTTCTGGTGATTGCGATCTTATTAAAGCAAGTAGAAAGATAGCTGGCGTAGATGTTGTAAAAGTAGATGATCTGAAAGATAATATAGAACTTTTAGCACCTGGCTCAAAAGCAGGAAGATTAACAATATTATCTAAGTCAGCATTCCTTAAACTTTGCGATATTTTAAAGTAGAGATCAAGTGATCATTAATGAAAAATTTAAGAAAAGATATTTTGATGAGAGGAGAAAGATTATTTTACATTAAAAAAATGATAGAAGATATGAACAAAAATATTGACGCTATAATAGTAGAAGGGAAACGTGACGAAAGTGTATTTATCTCTTTAGGATTTAGCAAAAAAATAATAAAATGTTCATCTAAAGATTTAGAATCGATCGAACAAGAGATAAAAAAATTAAAAAATAAAGATGAAAAAATAAAAGTTTCAATATTTACAGACTTTGATGAAAAGGGAAGAGAGCTAAACAAAAAGATAAAAGCGTACCTTCAAAAGAATGGTATAGTGATAGAAAATTTTTATAGAAGTAAAATGAAAGAAATAGCATTTAATCTAAAAGAGATAGAGGAGCTTAATAGAGAGATTTCAAATTTTAAGATAATTTTATAGTGATTTTTATGGCAAATGAAAAAAGTCCGTGGGAAGTTTTATTATTTCCACATACCTCTGAAAAATCTATAAGATTAATAGAAAAAGAAAATACAATAGTTTTTATAGTAAATAAAAAAGCAAATAAGATAGAAATAAAAAATGCATTTGAAAAAGCTTTTAATGTGAAAGTAGATAAGGTTAGAACATTGATAACCCAAAAGAATGAGAAGAAGGCTTTTATTAAGATTAATAAAAATTATTCTGCATCTGATATTGCAATAAGATTGGGAATAATATAGCAATAAACTTGGATATGATGGTGATCATATGGGAAAGAGGCTAAGACAGCAAAGAAGAGGAAAGGGTAGTTTAGTTTATCAAGCTCCAAGCCATAGATTTGTAACCGAAGCTAGATATAAAGTTGTAAATCAAGAAGGTGTTGTAGTTGATATACTACATGATCCTGCAAGATATGCTCCTGTTATGCTTGTAGACTTTGGCGTTGAGAAACAATACTTATTAGCTCCGTCCGGAATAAAAACAGGAGATAAAATTTCCTATGGAGAAGAAATCAAACTTGGAAACATTGTAGAGCTTGGTAAGATACCAGAAGGTACTAAAGTTTGTAATATTGAGCTAAATCCAGGAGACGGTGGAAAGCTTTGTAGAGCTCCTGGAACTTTTGCTACTGTACTTGGGCATGAAGGAGATAAAACCCTCGTTGCTCTACGTTCGAGGGTAATAAAAGCTCTTTCAAACAAATGTAGAGCGATGATAGGCGTAATTAGCGGCTCTGGTCATAGAGAAAGGCCTTTTATGAAAGCTGGAAACAAATATTATGCGATGAAGGCAAAAGGAAGATACTATCCTATAGTTTCCGCAAGCTCTAAAGCTGCTGTTTATCATCCATTTGGAGGCCAAACCTCTCCAGGAAAACCGAGGACAGTATCGAGACATATGCCTCCAGGAAAGAAAGTTGGTAGCATCTCGCCAAGAAGAACAGGAAAGAAGAAGTAGAATAAGTTGCTAAAAATATAATTTGAGGCCAAAAATAAAAAATCATTACATTTCTGTTTGGCCTATCTAAACCAAATTTCTTGATTAAATATACAGAGACATTTACAAAAGAAAAGATTTAAATATTTTTCATATCAATGTCTATTGATATGAAAAATCTTTATTTGTTTAAAGCACTAGGAGAAGAAACAAAATATAAAATATTGAAATGTCTACTTTCTGGAGAGATTTGCGCATGCAAAATTCCAGAAAAAATTGGGAAGACACAATCTAATACATCTATGCACCTAGCCAAGCTTCTTAAATGGGGTTTGATAAAATCTCGAAGAAATGGTAGAATGATATTGTATTCAATAAAGGATAGAAGGATAGAAAAAATATTCAAATTGATTGAGAGGTGAAATGATGAAAATAGAAATTTTAGGTTTTGGTTGTCAAAAATGTGAACAACTGGAAGCTAACGTAAGAAAAGCTTTAGAAGAAACAAAGAAGAAAGCTGAAATTGTGAAAATTAGAGATATAAATAAAATCATAGATTATGGAGTTATAGCTACTCCGGCAATAGTAATTGACGGTAAATTAAAAGCATTTGGTAGAGTACCAGAAGTTGAAGAGATAAAGAAGTGGCTATAATATGGAAAGAAAAGATTTCGCAATTATGTTTTGGATAGCGTTATTAGTTGTAATATTTTACTTTATCCCAGAAGATAGCGATTGGTTTAATAATTCTATCTTAAGTGGAGTAAATCTTCTCAGAGAATATATTAAAAAGCATTTTTTGACATGCTTGGTGCCAGCTTTGTTTATTGCTGGAGCAATCAATGTTTTTATAAAGAAAGAGAAAATTATGAAGTATTTAGGACATGAAGCGAAAAAATATGTTTCTTATGGCGTTGCCTCTGTTACAGGATCAATTTTAGCTGTATGTTCATGTACTATTTTACCATTATTCGCTGGAATCAGAAAGAGGGGTGCTGGTTTAGGTCAGGCCATAACATTTCTTTTTGCAGGGCCAGCTATTAACATAACTGCAATCTTCTTGACAATCTCTGTATTAGGAATAAAAATTGGCGTGGCAAGAGTATTTTTTGCTATTTTGATATCAATTCTTGTTGGTTTAACTATGCAAGCTGTGTTCAAAGAAAAAGTTGAAAAAGAAAAGCTAATAATTCAAGAAACAAAAGAATCAAAAATTTCGAACATTGTTTTAGGTGTTTTCTTTCTTATGCTTATAAGTGTTCTCGTTGTAAATGGCTTACAAATAGATACTCTGCTTAAATATTCTTTAATGGGATTTTTTATATTAGGAGTAGCTATTATTGTTTTGTTTAAGTTCGAAAACCATTTAACAAAATTATGGCTTGAAGAAACTTGGAATTTTGCTAAAACTCTTTTACCTTTCTTATTTATAGGAGTTTTTATTGCAGGCTTTATAATGCCCCTGCTACCTCAAAGTTTAATTGAAAATTTAGTTGGCAAGAATAATATCATTGGAAATTTAATTGCTTCGGTGTTTGGAGTATTTATGTACTTCTCAACTTTAACAGAAATTCCGATAACACAAGCGTTGATCACTAAAGGTATGGCTTCAGGTCCTGCTCTTGCATTACTTCTTTCTGGTCCAAGCTTAAGTTTACCAAGTATGCTAGTTATAAGGAAAGTTTTAGGAACAAAGAAAACTGCAACATATGTATTACTCGTGATAGTTTATTCAACGATTGCTGGCTTAATTTTTGGTTCCCTATAAGCTTTAATCTAGCTTTCTTGCTATTTTTAGAAAAATGCGATAAAGATTTTATTAAAAAATTACATTTTAAACATTATTTGCTCTATTTTTCTTTATGGAGTATATAAAAGATTTTGAATGGAAACCAAAGATTACTTGCTTTGAATTAGTAGAGCAATTAAAGAGCGTTGGTTTTCAAAGCATAGAGCTTGGAAAGGCTAGCGAAATTATTTATAAGATGAAGAAAGAGAAAGTAAAAACAATATTAAGTTTTACTTCTAATTTAGGCACCTCTGGGCTTCGTGGCCTTTTTGCACAACTAATAAAGCTTCATATGGTAGATATTTTGATAACAACAGCAGGTGCAATAGAAGAAGATATTATGAAAGCGCTTGGAGAAAAATTTTTGATTTCTAGATTTGATGCAGATGATATAGAGCTTCATGAGAAAGGAATGAATCGAGTTGGAAACATAATAATTACAAACGATTCTTATGTAAGATTTGAAGGTTTTATGAGAAAGTTACTGGAGGAGATAATAAAAGAGAAAAGAAAGCTAAGTGGCGTCGAGTTTTTTAGAATTATAGGAAGTAAACTTAATGATGAAAATTCCTTTTTGTATCAGGCATATAAGAATAATGTGCCAATATATTGTCCTGCTATTACAGATGGTTCTATAGGATTTCAATTATTTTTAGCAAAACAAGATTACAAGGATTTTGTAATAGATGTTGTAGAGGATTTCAGAGATATAATCACAAGATTAAGCTATGATGAAAAGAAAGGGCTTATTGCTTTAGGAGGTGGTACTTCTAAACATTATGCTCTGCTTAGCGCTTTGGTAAGTGGCGGATTTGATTATGCTGTTTATATCACAACATCCTCTCAATTTTCTGGAAGTATGAGTGGAGCAACTACAAAGGAAGCAAAAAGCTGGGGAAAAGTGAAAGATGATTCAGATTCAATAACAGTTTTAGGAGATGCTACAATACTTTTTCCAATAGCAATATCTTATGCTTTAGATAAATTATATGAGGAGGGATTGATAAAATTAGAATAATTTGCAAAATGATTTTAATTTTAAGAGATAAATTTACAAGATAGTTTTAAATTTGTGATTTTATGGCAAGATTCATTTTAAGCAGAAAAAAGGTTTTAGAGCAGTATAGAATTTTAAGTGGAATTGCTGATATTGTTGGATATAACTTTAAAGCAAATAAAGAAGTTGGAAAAATAATAGAAAAAGAAACAAATGCTCCGATAGTTATCAGCTCTTTGAATAGTATTAAAGAGATAGAGGAAAAAAGTAGAATAATTTATATTCTTCAAGGAAATAATCTTGATGAGATAAAAAGTATTTTAAGAGATGGAGTAAAAACTTTTATCGTTGATAATGAACTTGATTTGAAAAGATTGCTTTCATTAGAAAAGGAAATAAATCTTTTTGTTAGAATGAAGGTTAGAGAACATACTATATATACAGGCAAGTATTTTGTTTATGGATTTCATTGGAAAAGATTGCAAGAACTAATACCAAAGCTAAGAAAAAATGAAAATATAAAGGAGCTCGGTATTCATTTTCACAGAAAGACACAAAATGTTGGAGAATGGTTCTTGAAAGAGGAATTTAATGATGTTTTAACAGAAGATGTAACTAGTGCAATAGATATAATAAACATAGGCGGTGGAATACCAGTAGAGTATGCTAACTCTAAACCAAATATTGAAGTAATTTTTGAAAAAATAAAGGAGTTTAAAGATTTTGTTAACAGCTTAGGAATAAAGCTAGCTATAGAGCCAGGAAGATTTATAGCAGCACCGCCAATAAAATTAGAAGCAAATGTTATTAATGCATATGAAGATAATCTAATTCTTGACTGCTCTGTATATAATACTTGTATAGACATAATATTAATGAATGTAAAGCTTTTGGTTGAAGGAGAAAAAGAAAGTGGAAGATACAAATATCTATTAAAGGGCTATACACCAGACTCTATGGATATATTTCGCTATAAAGTATTTTTTGATGAAGAAAGGAAGATAGGAGATAAGATAGTATTCATAAATGCTGGTGCTTACAATTTTTATACAGAGTTTAACGATTTACCAAGAGTTCCTACAATTATTGTTGATTAGGATTGCAATCTATTTAGTTAGAATTTTCCTGTATTTCTCTTCTAAAATTATTCTATTTGTTTTTCCAAATTTTTCTTTTCTCACTATTCCCCTTTTCCTTAATGATTCAATCGTTCTAAAAGAGTTTATCTTTCCAATTATTCTTGAAAGTTTGCTTTGAGTTATCTCTCCATTATTCTCTATTATTTTTTCTAATACAACCCTCTCCTTTCTATCCAAAAAATCTAAAAATATTTTAAATTTCTCAATATCGTTCTTTTCAGATTCTCTTCTTGAAATTTTCTCTATTCTAGAGTGCAATATTTCGTATTCCTCGCTTTTGTGCAGAGAAACGAAATAATAAACTATTGCTCCAACAATTACGCCAAAAGAGGAAAAGGTTGGTATGAGAAGTGGTATTGGAAGGGTGCAAGAGCATGCTGTACCCTCTATTATATGAGTTTGAGCATAAAGAGTGCCGAAAGATACAAGAAAAACAAAGATGGAAATTACTATAGCTAATAATAAGAATTTCGTTTTAATTCTATTTTTTATATTATATTTATTATTTTTATCGCTCATAATATCGCCAAATCTCTAGTTTCAATTTTTGAAACCAAAATTTTTAAAAGGTTTCATATATAATTTAAACGATAATTTTATTTAGAGGTATGTAAATGAACTTCAATAAACTAAGGATAAGCGAAGAAAATAATATTAGAAAATTTTCATTAGCGTTAATATTTTCAATCATAATTTTATTATTACATACAAATGTAGTGGTAGGGTTAAAATTAAGCAATTTTGAGAGTTATGAGAATTATAAAGTTGAGCTAATTCTATTTTATAGCGATACTTGTCCTCATTGTCATGAAGAATTGAGATTTCTCGATAAGCTAGAGCAAAAATATAGTGAGAGTGTAAGATTTATAAAATATCGCGTTGAAGATGGTGGAAAAGTAATTGAAATTTGGAGAGATATGTGCAAGCTACATGGAATAGAAAGATACTTTGGCTCTGTGCCATTGACATTTATTAGAGTGGTGGGAGAAGATAAAGGGGATTATATATTAGGTTTTGATAATGAAAATAATACTGGAAGAAGAATAGAAGAGATTTTGCAAGACTATTTAAGAAAGAGTGAAATGAATTTAAATGCTACAACTAATCAAACAACGCTACCTTTTTTTATGGATATTTCTAAATATTCTTTGCCAATAGCTTCAATAATTTTGGGATTTATAGATGGCTTTAACGTATGCTCTTTAGGAGCTTTAGTGATAATTATAAGCTTAGTGATTGGATTAAAATCTAGAAAGCACATTCTTTTGTTAGGAGGTATATATATTTTAACTACAAGCATAGTTTATGCATTGTTAATGTTCTTTTGGTATAATTTATTTGAACTCATAGGTAATTATATAAAAAATCTTGAAATTTTGGTTGGGTTTATAGGAATATTAGCTTCGCTTTACTTTTTTAAAGAGTTCTACAGATTCAAAAAGCATGGAATAAGTTGCGAATCTAATTTTGGAAATAAGCTTCTCGGAAAGTTTTCTAAGAAATTTTCAGAAATGCAGAAAAAAGGAATAAGATTAGCACTTTTGGCGTTTTCTGTTCTTATATTCTCTTTAATTATAACAATCGTAGAATTTCCGTGCTCTGCTGCAGTACCTTTGTTTTACGTAAGTGTGCTTGCAACTAAGGAGCTTAGCTTTATTTATGAGTTTTTCTTGATGGTTATATACATATTCTTTTATATGCTTGATGAGATCATAATATTCTTACTAGCGGTATTTACTTTGAAGATAAAGTTTACATCTCCAAAAGTAACTATGTGGATGTATCTATTTGCAGGAATTATT
>JAWBTS010000019.1:0-12086 GCA_039000375.1 Candidatus Aenigmatarchaeota archaeon
CTCATTCTTTGTTATATTCCAAAATCTTATATCATCTATCGTTCCATTATAAAATTCATTCCCAACTTTTCCAATTGCACAGTCTTTTATTTCTATACTTTCATTTGTAGTTATGAGCACATAATTCCAATCATTTAAATTTATACTTTCGTTTTCGATGCCATTAACATAAATAATTGGAGAAACAAATCCATTTGCTTTTATATTAGAATTTTCTATAGTAATATTAACCGATGAGCTTAATTGAAGCAATACGCTATTATTATTTGGCTTAATCCAAAACTCTATTGTCTTTATATCTTTGTTCAGATCACTACAATCTAAGTAATCGTTTATTCCATCAAGTTGTAAAGCGTAGCCAAATTTTCCTTCTACCCATGTTGGGCAATCATTATTAAAGCAACTTGTTGTATCATTTTTTAGTGTAGCATTAAATTCATTTCCAGAATAATCCTTTGCTATTTCTCCATAATTCTCATCAAGCTTATAGTATGCTACTAGATTAAAATCTCCATAACTTTTTGGTAATATTTCTTTATTGTCTGAAAAGTATATGAAAACTCTTTCTATAGATTTTCCACTAATATTAGAAAATAAAGTTACGATAGATTTATTTAAGAATTGATCTTCACAAAAATTTTGGTAAGACAATTTTATAGGAATTTCTATTAAGTTCTCATCGTATGCTCTTATTGTAGAGTTCCACGCTATTTTTTTACAATCTTTATCAAATATAATATCTAAAGCTATTGGTTCGTTTATAAACTGATAACCCTCTCTTTCTCTTATTGCAATAGGAATTCTTTTAATTTTTTCAGTTAACTTTGGATCAATGTAAACCTCTTTTTCAGTCGGTTCGCCAAAAACTCTTTCAATTATCTCAGAGGCTTTTGCTTTGTATTCAAGAACATCTACTTGAAAAGATGACAAGTAATTTGTTATGTATATTGCAACAAAAGCAATTATAAATATGAATACGCTGATTGCTATAACAAAATCAACATCCATGATATTATTTTCTTGTGAATTTTATTTATATTTTGGTAATTTATTGCACGTTTTCTTTTAATGTAGATATTGCCAAATCTATCTTCTTAAGAACTTTTGTTTTAATCGCGAGTTTATAAGATAAGAGAATTATTGATAATATGAAAGCTTGATAAAGAGAAAGAAAAATGAATATTTTTTAAACATTTAAATTTAATCTTAATACATAATTCTTTATGATGCTTTTCATAGATCCATTATATATCCTATTAGGGATTATAGGATACATATTCATGTTTTTCATAGCTAGCTTTATAGCTCCAAAGGTCGCTTCCAAATTTGCAGGAAAGTTCTCTCTGTTTGCATCGATGATTATTTTGGCATCTTCAATATTAATTGTTAGTGGAACAATAATATATCTTGCTCTTGCTTATGCTGAAGTTTACATAGATTTCACACTACTAGTAGTTTTTGTATTTATTTCAAACCTCCTAATCTATCTCATCTCTCCTTTTATGATAAACTTATCTTATGGTGCCAAGCAAGATAATAAGCTGCAAGAAATTGTTGACGAAGTTGCTAAAAAATTGAAAGTTAAGAAGAAATTTAAGGCGATGCGGGTAGAAATGCCTCCTAATGCATTTGCCTACGGTAACTTCTTGACAGGAAGATTTGTAGCTGTTTCAACATCTCTTGCAAATATGGTTGATAGAGAAGAGCTAGAAGCGATTATAGGCCATGAGATAGGGCATCATAAGCATAGAGATGTTGCCATAATGCTAATATTCGGTATATTGCCTTCTATAATATATTATTTAGGATATTCAATGATAAGAAGCTCTTTTTGGAGAAGAGGTAACGAGGAAAGAAAAGGGAGTTCGCTATTCTTAATTGGCTTCTTGCTAGTTTTGGCAAGCTTTTTTGTACAGATTTTAGTTTTGGCGTTTAGCAGATTAAGAGAGTATTATGCAGATTATGAAGGAGCAAAAGCAACAAACAAAAGAGCGATGCAATCAGCATTAGTAAGAATTTACAATTTTTATTATGAGACTCCAATGGCTTTAAGAGCAATCCAATCAGATAGATTTAGAACGCTATTTATACATTCCTTAGTTAACGCTTTGGCATCACCTTACGTAAGCGTAGAAGATATAGAGAGGATAAAGAAAAGCGAAGTATCTTCAATTCAAGAATTCTTATCTACACATCCACCAATTCCTAAAAGATTAAGATCATTGGATTTAGCTTCATTATAATATTTTCCACATTATAAGATTTCTCCAAAGCAAATTTTGTATTTCACGAAATTTTTATATAAAGCTTTAATGCTTTATCATATTAAATTCTTTTGCTTAATTTCAAATATCTATATGTTTTGCTGGTGATAAAATGAAAAGATACTTGGAAGAGATAGAGCAAGCGCTAAAAACCTACAACCCAGAAAAGCCACTATTCCTATATTCAAGAAAATCTTTTGAGTGCAATAATTCCTCGAAAAAAATAAAAGACGAAATTATAAGAAATCTTATTACTGAATTTGGAGGTAGAGTTATATGCCTTGAAATCACTGGAGCAACAGAAATAAATTGTGAAGATTTTTATATTAAAAAAGAAGATATGATGGACCTGGAAAGAAGCAAGAACGCAATATATAAAGGAATAGTTTATTACGAAATCTTTGAAGATGAAATATTTGTAAATACTTTATATGAGATTCGCGATGAAACTGGATTGCAAACTCCTTTGGAAGTCGAGTATGAAGCTACAATAGAGAATTTGTTAGCATTTATTTCAAGAGCAAGAGAAGGAGATTTGAAAAATCTTTTAGATTTTATAAAAAAGGATAGGGCAAGCAAAGCAAAGAATAAAATGTATTAAAGAAATAATATAAAAAATGAAACTACTTTTTAGAAACCTTTTCTTCCTTCATTATTTTCTTTGCTATCAAAAATACGACTAATGCAATTATAACGAAGTTTATAAGATCTGCTAGAAATGCACCCCAGCTTATTACTATAGGTCCTATCGTCAAGGTTGCTGTTCTCCATGCTCCACCAGGAATGAAAGGCGTAATTACTGGCATTATGATATTATCAACAAGAGACTTTACTAATGTTGTAGAGGCAGCCCCCATTATGAATGCTATTGCTAATGCTATTACTTTATACTCTTTAAGAAATTCTAAAAATTCCTTTATCATTCCCATATAAATCACTTTAAAATTTATTTTAGCAGCATTCCTATTTAAATTTTATTATATGCTTTTTTTCATTAATTGCCTGAATGTAATTGTCTGAAATTTGTTATTTGAGCAAATCAATCAAATGCAGATCTCAAAAATAATATTTAAATTTCTCGAGAACCAAGAGTATAGTAATCAATACAATATTTTTAGAATAGCAGATGATTTGATGATAAAAAAGAAAATCGATTTCAAAAAAATTTCTAATGTTAAGAAAAAAGCTATAATTCTGCTAATAATTTTTGGGTTGATAAGCCTTCTTGGCGATATAATATATGAAGGAGCAAGAAGCATAAGTGGTCCTTACTTAAGTGTTTTAGGAGCTAATGCAGCGATTATTGGTTTTGTAGTTGGGTTTGCAGAGCTTTTCGGCTATCTTTTAAGATTAATCTCAGGTTATTTATCTGATAAAACAAAGAGCTATTGGCTATTTACTATACTTGGATATGGATTATTAATTTCAATACCATTGCTTTCTCTTTCTTCTATATGGCAAATAGCAGCTATACTAATTGTCTTAGAAAGAGTTGGAAAAGGATTAAGATCTCCTGCAAGAGATACCATAGCTTCTTATGCTGCAAAGCAGGTTGGTACAGGCGTTGGCTTCGGATTTTTAGAGCTTTTAGATCAGATAGGAGCAACTCTTGGTCCTATAATATTAGGATTGTTTTTTATTAGCTTAGGAAGCGGTACAAGAAGCTTGGTAGATTACCAAGTTGCATATAGGTTATTTTTCATTCCTTTCATTATTTTAATGATTCTTCTATTTTTTGCATACTCAAAAGTAAGACATCCTCATAAATTAGAGAACAACAAAAAAACTAAGGAATTGGATAATAATGGCAAAATATTCAAAAACTATATGATTTTTACCTTTCTTACAACATTCGGCTTTGTTAACTTTGCGATAATAGGCTATCATCTAAAGTACAATTCGATATTTATAGATGCCATTATTCCAATACTTTATGCTTTTGCAATGGTAGTAGATGCGCTTGCAGGAATTTTTATCGGAATTTTGTATGACAGAATGAAAAAGAAAAGCCCGAATCTTAATATACTATTAATTATTCCTATATTTACAGCTATTTCTATTCTACTATTATTTTCATTTAACATTTTTGCAATAATTCTTGGAACATTCTTCTGGGGTTTTGTATTAGGTACGCATGAAACAATAATGAAGGCAATAATAGCGGATATAACAAAAAAGGAGAAAAGGGCAACATCTTACGGAACATTTAACATATTGTATGGTTTTTCATTATTTGCAGGAAGCTCTGTTGCAGGATTTTTATACGAGACCTCTTTACTTATGCTTATTATTGTTATGGTATCATTTCAGATTTTTAGTTTGGTATTTTTCTTGAAGAATTTTGTACAATTAAAAAGAAAATAAATTTTCTATGCCTCTAGATTTTTGCGTTTAAAAAATTAACTATTTTAAATCTTATCAAAGATGAGTAAAAAGGTAACGCGAGAAATAAAAGAAATTATAGAAGAATTATATCAATTAGGCTATAGTTACAAAGAAATAAGTGAGATAGTGGGATTATCACCTTCTACAACATATAAATACATTCTACTAAGAAGAAAGGGAGTAGATTCTAACGTAACATATGCAGATTATTTTGCTAGAGAAAAAGGATTCAAATCATATAAGGAATATAAAATGTACTTAGCAAGAAAAAATGGATATGAATCTTACGGTCTTTATCTAATTGATCAAGATGTTGAAAGATCTAAAAGAAATAGAAAATTAGGAAATCTGATAAAAGAAAGATTAGAAACTCTAGAAAAAAATCCAAAATGGCTTGCCAGAAAGCTAGGAGTTTCTAGAAGAACTGTTTATCAATATCTAGAAGGCACAAGGTTTCCTTCAAAAGAAATATTGCCAAGCTTGTTTGAAATTTTAGGGTTACCTTATCAAATTCTAGAAGAGATAAGCGAAGAATAATCATAAAAAGAATTATAAATTCTCTCGAAAAATCGATTTTAAACTTTATAAAATCTCGAAAATAAAAGAATAAAATATGATACCTGAAGTTTTTGGTTTTAACGCTTTTTTTGCTCTTGCTATCGCAACTGCTCTTTCTGGCACGCTAATCGCTGGAGTTTGGGATTTGTTAACTACCGAGATTCCAGATGAGATTCCTTATTTCATGGCTTCCTTTGGAATTTTTCTTTGGTTTATTTACATGCTAACAACTGGAAGCACAATAGAATTTCTAACATCAATTTTTATCGGTAGCATTTTCTTAATCTATGGTTATGTTTTGTATAAAACTGGCCATTGGGGCGGTGGCGATGGCGCTTTGTTAGCAAGCATTGGCTATCTTTTACCCGTAATACCGAGAATAGATTTCTTCCCGCTCCATTTTTTCATAAATCTTTATGTTGCTGGCGCTTTTTGGATTATAATCTACTCTTTAGCAGTAGGGCTTGTTTTTAAACAAGCAAGAAAAAAGATTCTTAAGAGCTTGAGAAATAATCCAAGAGCTAAGCTTTCGGTAGCTTTTTCGATAATGTTTTTCTTTCTATCCTTTTTCGATAAAAATATGCTACTTGCTTCTCTCTTGTTTCTTCTTCTCCTTTTTTACGATTATGGAAAGTTAGTAGAAAGATATGCTTTTAGAAAAAGAATACATGCATCTAAATTAAAGGTTGGTGATGTTTTAGCAAGCTCTAAACTTTGGGTTGGCTTAACCGAAAACGAAATAAAAGAAATAAGAAAAAAGCATGGATTTGTTGAAATAAAGGAAGGCGTAAGATTTGGTTTAGCGTTTTTCATTGCATTGCTTTTCACTCTGATATTCAATGGAAGCCCGATTGTGAGTTTTTATCTTTCAATTCTATTTTGATTTTTAAGTCAAATATTCTTAATTAAAGTTTCATATTTTTCTTAAAGGCTTACATTTGAAAAATTATAAAAAACTAAATAGATTAATAAATCTGAAGAAAATAGTAATAGATAGTGGAACAATCTTAAGTTGATGAAAAAATGATTACGAAATTGCCATATAAAATAATAGTAGAAGAGTCTGTAAAAGGAAGATTATTAGATTTTTTTAAAGAATTTAATTCAATAAAAAGCATTGCAATAATTTGCGGGAAAAATACTTTTAATATTGTAGGAGAAGATGTTAAAAAAGAGCTTGAAAAGGAATATAAAGTTGATATATTTTTAGTAGATTCTGATTTTAGTGAGAAAGATCTTATAGAAAAGCTTGCTAATGATATAAAAGGATATGATATAGTTATAGGCATTGGAGGTGGAAGAAACATAGATATTGCAAAATACTCTTCTCTAATTGCAAAAGTTCCTTGGGTAGCATTTCCTACAGTGCTTTCACATGATGGTGTAGTTTCTTCAAGAGCTTCTATAAAATCCAATGGAAAAAGAATTTCTATTCAGGCAAAAGAACCGATGGGAATTATAATAGATTTAGAAGTTGTTAGAAAAGCTCCTTATAGAAATATTGCGGCAGGTTTTGGTGATTTGATTAGTAATATAATAGCTGTAGAAGATTGGAAGCTTGCGGCAAAAAGAGGAAAGGAAAGGTATCACACGCTAATAGGAGAGCTTTCTTTACTTTCAGCAAGAGCTGTTATAGAGCATGTAGATGAGATAAGAAATTTAGATCTTCATGGTTTAGAAGTTCTTGCTTGGTCTTTAATATGCTCCGGATTTGCAATGAATATCTATGGTTCTTCTCGACCATGCTCAGGAAGTGAGCACAACTTTTCTCATGCATTAGATGAGCTTGGAAGCAACGCATTACATGGAGAGCAATGCGCTTTGGGCACAATAATAATGAGCTATTTGCATAATAAAGATTGGAAAGAAATAAGAGATATTATAAAAAGGGCAGGACTTCCGACAAGCGCGAAAGAGATTGGAATAAGTGAAGATGTTTTAGTTAGAGCTTTGGTTATTGCGAAGCATGTAAGAGAAAGATACACTATACTTGATGAAGTTGATATTAGCGAAGATTATGCAAGAAGAATATTAAAGGAAGTTGAGATAATATAGAAAGTTTATAAGGAATTTGAAATAATCTAGAAAATTCTCATCTCTTATTTTTCAACTTTCTTCTTTTTAAACTCTTTATCGCTTTAACTATCTCTATTGATTTTTTTATATCCTTCTCTATTATAGTTCCTGTTACAATTATATCTGCACCAGCTATTATAGCATTCTTTGCTTGCTCCTCTGTCTTTATTCCCCCACCAACTATCAAAGGAATATCTATCTCATGTTTTACCGCTTTTATCATCTCCAAAGGAACTGGTTCGTAAGCCCCAGAACCAGCTTCTAAGTAAACTAATCTCATTCCCATATATTGAGCTGCTAAAGCATATCCAATAGCTTTATCTATATCATCTCTTCTAATTAGTTCAGCATTCTTTCCTACCGTCATTCCTGGTTCAATTATAATATAACCAACAGGTATTGGTTCTATCCCATAAGATTTAACTATTCTTGCTCCAATCGATTGATATCCAGTAGCAAAGCGTATATCTTTAGCGTTCATTAAACAAAGAAAGAAAATAGCGTCTGCATACTTACTAATGCCTGTTTCCGGATTTCCTGGAAATAGAATTACTGGCAAAGAGCAAGATTCTTTTATAGAGATTGCAACTTCATCCAAGAAGCTATTCTTTACCCCAGTAGAACCTCCTATCATTATTGCGTCTGTTCCAGCTTCTTCAAGCTTTTTTATCACATCTTTTACATATTCTATTCTAGTTTTAGATGGATCCGGATCTATAAGAGAAAAGTGTAGAAAATTCTTATTAAGTTTCTTTTTGATGTATTTTTCAACACTACCTGCATATTTTTTTACCTTTTTACTTTTTTTAGCTGAACATTCTTTTTCTAATTCCATATTTAAGTATATTGAACTATAAAATTTAAACTTAGATATAAAGCATTCTTTTAATATTGAAATAAAGAAAAAGAAGGATTTCTAGTAGTTTAATTCTGATTCACTCTCACAATCTTTATTTAAAATCCTTCTTCCTTATTTACAAAACTTTCTTGAAAGCAAACCACCAGTCGTAACCTTCTAATTCTTTATTTTCAATCTTCTTTTTCCTTTCTTTAGCCTCTTCTACTGATTTTGCTGGCGGAATTATCACCTTGTTTCCTATGAGCTCATTTTCTGGCCAATTAGCAGGTATTGCAACTTTGTTTTGATCGCTAAGCTGAAGAGCTTTTAATGCTCTTATTATCTCGTTTATGTTTCTTCCGACTTCTTGTGGATAATAAAGAATAATTCTTACTATTCCATCAGGGTCTATTATAAAAACTGCTCTCACTGTATTTGTTCCTTTTGCTGGATGAATTAATCCAAGTTTCTTAGACACTTCTCCCAAGTCATCCGCTATTATAGGAAACTCTATTTCTAATTTAAGATTTTCTTTGATCCACTCTTTCCATTTTATATGACTAAATACTTGATCAACACTTAATCCAAGAAGCTCTGCGTTCAAACTCTTGAACTCCTCATATCTCTTCTGAAATGCATAAAATTCAGTTGTGCAAACAGGCGTAAAGTCTGCTGGATGTGCAAATAAAATCAACCACTTTCCCTTGTAATCGTCTGGGATTATCTTAACTCCATGAGTTGTAGTTACTGTCATTCTCGGAAGTTTTTCTCCAATTCTAACAAGTTCGCATGTGCATTCCTTGCTATACCCCTTTCCCGATAATTCTTCTCTATCTAGGATATTCGAACCAAATCCAGAACTCATGAGTTATAATTTATATCGCTAAATTTTAATTTATTTTCTCGCGAGCTATTTTTCTAAAAAATAAATCAGGAAGAATGGTTTAAAGCAGTTAAATTATAAAAAAGCTTAGCATCACATTTCTATTAAAGAATTAAATGTAGATTAAATTTATCGTTTTTGATTAGATTTTATTGATTTAAGTAGCATGGATTATAACTTAATTTTGGAAATATGAGACGATACAATGTAAGAATGATGCAATGTAAGAATTAAGATAATTAGAGAATTGCACGAGAAAATTAATAAATATATGAAGTAAATATGATATGCTCTAAGATCTTATCTTCTTCTAAGATATTCATCACTTTACAAATCTATCTATTTGACAACTCTATCTACGATCTTCATTCCGAATATTCCTAAAACTAAGCTTAAAATTCCAGGAATTACAAGAGCACCAAAGTCGTGGATACTTATTGGTACTACATGGAAATATGTTCCAATTGGAGCATATATTATAAAAAGCTGTACTAAAACAGCTAAAATAATAGAGATTGTCAAAAATTTATTCTCCTTCCAATACTTCCAAGATATTGTATTATCATCTATCTTTATTACAATAATTCTAATGATTTCATAAAATACAAAGCTTGAAAAAACTATCGTTCTTATCCTACTTTCATCTCCTATTATAAGTCCACCAGAGAGCAGAACGCTAAAGCTCAATACAATTCCCAATATCAATATTTTAATAATTGTTTTCTTATCAAGCAAGCCCTCATTCTTTTCTCTTGGTCTTCTTTTCATTATCTCTGGCTCTGCTGGCTCGAAAGATAAGGCTAAAGCTGGCAAGCCATCTGTAACTAGATTTATCCAAAGTATTTGAATGGGATAAAGAAGAATAAATGGCAAAAATAGTAAAGAGAGAAGAACAACAAAAACCTCTGCTATGTTGCAGCTAAATAAATATATAATAAATTTTTTCATGTTGTCATAAATTCTTCTACCTTCTTTTATTGCATTTCTTATACTTGCAAAGTTATCGTCAAGCAAAATAATATCACTAGCTTCTTTTGCAACCTCAGTACCTTTTATTCCCATAGCAATTCCTACGTCAGCTTTTTTCAAAGCTAAAGCATCATTAACGCCATCGCCTGTCATCGCAACCGCATAGCCCTTCTTTTTGAGAGCTTCCAATATTTTTAATTTATGGAAAGGATTCGTTCTAGCAAATACATTAACTCCTTTTTCTAAATTCTCGATAATATCTTTTTCACTCATCTTTTCAAGTTCTTCGCCACGTATAGCTCCATTAGTTTCTAATCCAACTTCCCTTGCTACTGCTAGAGCTGTTGCTTCATTATCTCCGGTAATCATTATAACCCTAATTCCGGCAGAGTAGCATTCTTCTATTGCTTCTTTAACTTCCTTTCTAGGAGGGTCTGTCAACAAAACCAATGCAACAAAAATCAAGTCCTTTTCTTCAAGATCCTCTTCTTTATAGGCTAAAGCTAAAACCCTATAAGTTTTTGATGCAAACTCTTCATTTTTTTCTAGTATCTTTCTTTTTAGTTCTTCATCTAAGTCTACGATAGCCTCTCCTACTAATGCCTTGCTACATTTTGATAAAATAACTTCTGGAGCACCCTTTGAAAATACGATTTTTTCATTATTATTCTCGCACAAAACACTCATCATTTTTCTTTCTGATGTAAAATGAATTTCATCAACCTTTCTATACTCTTCGTATTTTATTCTCTCCATAGAAAATTCTTTTAATGCGATATCGGTTTCATCTCCAATCAAAACATCTTTATTATTAATTCTTGCAATGTTAGCGTTGTTACAATAATAGCAAATTTTTATTGCAATTTCCTTTGCTTTTTCACTCTCTTCTAAAAACCAAAGATCTTTAACCTTCATCTTACCCTCAGTTAATGTCCCTGTTTTATCTGTGCAAATTAAATCAACAGAGCCAATAGATTCTGTAACTGCAAGCCTTCTAATTAAAGCATTTCTTTTTGCCATCTCATGAGATGCTAATGCTAGACTAGCAGTAATAACAGCAGGCAAGCTTTCTGGAATAGCAGCAACTGCTAAAGATACAGAAAGAAGAAAAGCTTCTAAGCTACCGAATTTTTTAAAGGAGATTAAGAATGTTAGAATGATTATTAAGATAGTTACTCTAACTATTGTTTTTGTAAATCTTTTTAGCTCTTTTTGGAAAGGCGTTTCTTCTTCTTTCATCTCTTGTATCTCTTTTGCTATTTTACCTATTTCTGTTTTCATACCCGTTGCAAAAACCTTAGCGATTGCCTTGCCAACAAAAACGTGACAACCAGAAAAAATGTTTTCGCCTTCTTTCTTTTTTAAAGCTCTGGACTCTCCTGTTAATGGCGATTCATCCACTTCTAAGCTCCCTTCCAAAATTGTTGCATCAGCAGGAATTATATCTCCCCCTTCAACAACAATTAAATCATCTGGTACAACTTCAGCACTTTCAATCTCAATAACTTTTCCTTCTCTTATTACCCTTGCTCTTGGAGCAGCTATTTTTTTCAAGGCTTCTATAGCTTTCTCAGCCTTATATTCTTGCAAAAATCCGGCAAAAGCAGATATTAGAATCACAATTAAAATTAAGAAAGAATCTACAAACTCCTCTCCTCCAATAAAATTTACATAGAATGAGATAATAGATGCGAATATCATTAGTAATATTATAGGGGATTTAAATTGAGAGACGAAGATTTTGAAAGCAGATATTTTTTTCGTTTCTCTAATTTCATTTTTTCCATATACTTCTAGTCTTTCCTTAGCTTCTTTTGAGCTAAGCCCACTAAAGTTTTTATTCATGCAATTCTCCTTTCAATTATTTGGTATTTTCAATTTTCATACATTACTCAAATTTATTAATTATTATTTTTGAGTAAGTTAATAAAAATAAAATTAGAAAATAGAGCTAAAGAAATAATCTTATAGCTATATAAGAAGTGGCAGCAAGATAAGGTTTTCTATTATTAAGCTAACGATGATAAATAGTATTGGAAAGATTATTACGAAAAGAATCTTTCTCTTGTTTAATACAATTAGATTCGCTTTCTTAATTTTTTCTTCAACATCT
>JAWBTS010000020.1:0-11645 GCA_039000375.1 Candidatus Aenigmatarchaeota archaeon
TCTTGCCAAGCAGGAGTTTGTAGAGGAGCTCCAAGAGATTGTAGCATGAACAATTTATCAAGAATAGACACTTGCACTAACGATCCTGATAACAATCCATTTACCTGGGACTTTTTCGCAGGATTTATATCAACTTGCGATGAAGTTAACAAGCGTTGCACCGAAGGAGTTTTGAATATAACACATACTTGCTCTAAGCAAAAATGTAATGCTGAATGCGAAGTTAATAGCGATTGTTCTTGCCCCCAAGATTATTGTGATGGCTCAACTTATTATGATTATCCTGAGCATGGAGTTTGTTTATCAAATTGCTCTTGCGATGTTAGAACAGAAGGGCAAAATGCTCCTTGT
Organism: Candidatus Aenigmatarchaeota archaeon; assembly: GCA_039000375.1. GTDB lineage: Archaea > Aenigmatarchaeota > Aenigmatarchaeia > GW2011-AR5 > JAHLMP01 > JAHLMP01. The sequence goes on from JAWBTS010000020.1 coordinate 352, forward strand.
AAACCAACAATATATTATAATGATCCAAGATGCGATAGAGTAGCGCCTAATACAACAAAGGTTGTAGGAAATCCAAAAATTGAAGGAAGCGGCTTTACATGGATATCACAAAAAACTAAGATTACTTTAACATGCGTAGATAACTTTCCAAATGTTACTTTGTATTGGGCATATCAAGTAGATAATGGAAATTGGAGTAAGTTTAGTAAAACATGCGAAAATAATAATACTTGTATCGTAGAGTTTAATTTCACAGAGGATTCTAACCATACTCTGCAATATTATTGCGTAGATGCTGCTGGAAATAGCGAGAATGTTCATGAGCAAAAGTATCGTGTAGATAGTGAAGCTCCTGAATCAAATAAAACTTATGGAACACCTTTCTATTCATCTTGTGGAAAAGATTATATCAATAGCTCAACAAGGATAAGATTGAGCGCTGTAGATAAAGGTTGCATGGGAGGAGTTGGTATTGATAAGATATTATATAGGATAGATAATGGTAGCTGGCAAGAATATTGCTGTGAGTTTACAATACAACAAGAAGGAGAGCATAGAATTTGCTTCAAGGCAATAGATAAATTAGGAAACGAAGAGCAAGAAAAATGTCAAAATGTAACAGTAGATAATACTCCACCTACAACAACAAAAATTGTTGGCGATCCAAAATGCTCTGCTCAAACTTGTGGTATAAATTGCGAAACTATAAACTCATCAACACCAATTACATTAAGTGCTTCTGATTCAAGCAGCGGATTAAACAAAACTTATTATAGATATTGCCCAGGTAATGAAAGTTGCTCAGGAGCTTGGAATATCTACACAAGTGCTTTCAATATTGTTGGAATTCCAGATGGTTATGTGAGAATAGAATATTATAGCGTGGATAATCTTGGTAATAAAGAAGATACAAAGTATCAGATACATTATTTAGATAATACTCCTCCTATAACAAGAATAATAACGCCTTTCAATGTTACAAAAACTGTAACCAACTTTACTATTAATATTGAGGATAGAGATCATTGTATTGCTAAATGTTACTATCAGGTTTGCAACTCAAGTTGGTGTAGTGATTGGTTAGAAAGAAATTGCAACTCTCCTATAACATTAAACTTATGCGATTATATTGATAGCTGCAACCTTTGTAATAATACAAAAGTTAATATAACATTGAAGGCATATTCAGAAGATTGTATAGGCTATAGGAGCAATATAACTTCAGCTACATATACAGTAGAGCTTGTAGCATATCAGGATGGCTATCCATTCATAAATGTCTATCCAACAACATTGATTCCAACGTTTGTAAATAAGTGGTACTACTTCTTCCTTCCAAGAAGAGTTTTGGTTGATGCAGGATTTACTAACTTTACTATACCTTATGTTTTAAGCTCAATACAAGGACAATACGAAGCTGTATTCCATTACAATGGAACTTCATGGTTGTCTTATGATCCAAGCAGACCAGACTTCTTAAACACATTAAAAGAATTTAGCGATAATGGAGATTGGCCATATTATATAAAAATGAAATAAAAGGGGTTTAGAATGAGAGAAGAAATTTTTGTTAGAAGTTCAACATTAATTCAATTAGCTTTAGCATTCATAATATTTTCTCATATTGCTCAAGCAACATTAATATCATTTTGGGGAACAGTAAAAATAGATAATAGCTACGCTCCTCAGGGCATTGTTGTAGAAGCTTATGATAGCAATGGAAATCTTCTTGCAAATAGAACAACAATAATTCAAGATGGAAAAACTTATTATGTTTTGGATATTAGTAGCGAAGGTTATGTAATAATAAAGGTTGCAGGCGTAGATATTAATGAAGGAACTCAAGAAATAGGATATGGAGGAAGTAGGGAATTAAATATAAGTATTAATAGATTACAAAACGGAGAAAGATGCTATTATGATGTAGCCTGTATTTCAGGCTATTGTAAAAACGGGATTTGCTCAGAGAGAACAACTTCAAGCGGAGGAGGTGGTGGTACATCTTATTATACAGGACCAAGCTACTTTACTCCTAAATGCGAACTTTCTTACGAGGTATATGTTCCTGAGAGTATTAAGGGATATTTAAATGAAATTTTGCAAATTCCTATTAACGTCTCAATAATAAAGGCAACATGTCCTCCAGTAGATATATCAGTAGATTTACAAACCCCTTGGGAAAAGAAAAGCACAATAATAAAATCTTTGAAAGAAGGTGATAAAAAAACTACAATCGTTGAAATAGTTCCAAAGGAAAAAGGAGAATATTATATTTTTGTGAAGAGTAATAATATCACAGAAAAGATAAATTTGATTGTTGAAGAAAAGGAAGCAATTACAACCACAATACCAGAAGAAAAAACTACAATAGAGATTATAAAAAATGAAACGACAACTACAATAAAGGAAGAAGGCAAAGAAGGTTTGATTACTGGATTTTTCACATTATTTACAAAAGATCCCTTTGCAGCAATTTACATTTTATTCACTATTGTTATAATCTTTTTGATAATTAGAAAGATATTAAATCTAAAATCTAAAAAAGAAGAAAACAGGTTGAGGAAGAAATGAGAAGAAGTTTAATTTTATTATTTATAGGAGTTTTGATAACTTTTGCATTAGTTAGCTTTGTTAATATGAATAGAATATATGCTATAGAAGATGAGAATAAAATCTTGCAAGCAAAAACAAGCGAAGAGAATGAAAGCAAAGATATATTAGTTGTTTTAGAGGAGAATGTGAGTTATGAAGTAAAAAAGTTTATAACTAAAAATGGAATGGAGCTCTATATAGGTTTTGTAAAGAATCTTGGAGAGAGCAGAGAAATAGAAGTTTATGTTAATGTTGTTAATGGTAAGTGGATTACTTTTAGGCCATTTGTAAAAGAGAATGAAACCTGGAGCTTTGCAAGAATTAGCGAGTTTGCAATTCTTCCTAAGACTTCAGGATTGTTTATAAAATCAAATGAAACATCTTATTATAAAATCAATAAGCAGCTAAGAATAAGCTTTGATGGAAAAGGAAGCGAAATATTTATATATTCTGAAAAAAGGCCTACAAGAATAGTTGGACTTACAAACATAAAATGGAGTTATAACCCTAATGATAGAATGATTTATATATTCAGAAGCGATTCTGATGGAAAGATTACAGTTGATTTTGTAGATTATCCTATTGTAAATCCTTTGATAATAGAAGATAGAACAAGGGAAGAAGAATTGTTATATGATTTGAGTAAAATAAAGTCAGGATTTAAAGAATTAGACGAAGAAGAGTATAGACTGCTATATGAAATAGATGGTATAAGAAGGGAAATATCAAGAATAAATGAAAGTATTAAAGAAAAGGAAAGCGAGAAGCTAAGTTTCATGGAAAAGATAGATGAAGAGAATAGAAAGAAAAGCGATATAGAAAAGTTATTGAAAGAGCATTATCTCGTCTCTTCTAACCAAGTGATTATAGTTGCAATACTATTCATAATCTTAGTGGGCTATTCAATTTACATAAATTTAAGAAAAGGTGAAGAAAGTGAAGAAGAATAAATTTTTGAAAATAGAATTATTAGCAATAATTTTGGCATTTAGTTTAGCTTCATCTATAGTTTTTGCAGTACAAGAAAATAAAACTCAAGATGTTAAGGTTAACGAATCTTCTAATGCTACAATCTACAGAGTTTTATCAGAAGAGCAGGTTATAGTTACTTATGATGGAAAGCAAATTACTTATAGAAGAATATTTATAGAGAATTTAAGTAGAATAAATGAAATCAACAAGATGATAGAAGAAACTATTATAAAATTAGAAGAAAGAAAAGCAAAGATAGAAGAGCTTAGAAAAACTCTTGAAGAAGAGAATGAGAATAAAATAAAATTAGAGAACGAGTTAAATAAAATAGAGGAAGAGATAAGAACTTTGAAGAGTCAACTCTCTGATGTAGAAAGATTAAGATTAGAACTTGAAGAGAAAACGAAAAATAATATTCTTCTCTCTCCAGCTCACGTAATATCATTAACGATATTATTCGGTGTTATTTGTCTCTATATAATAGTTTCGGAAATTTTAAGCTTTCTATCGAAAAGAAGAGAAGAAAAGCCGAGAAAAGAAGAAAAAGCAAGAGTAGAAGATAGGGTAAGAATAGTTGAAATCGATAGCGAGATTTAAATTTTAAAATTACAAGTTCTAGGTGTTAAACTTATCTAATTTTAAGTTTCTACTTTCTAAATTCAATTTTTTAATTTTTAAATTAATAAAGAATAGAGATGGCAATGAAAAATAGAAAAAGGAAAATTACAATAACTGTTTCCGGTCTTTCTGGATCTGGAAAAAGTTATGTAGCTAAATTTCTAGCAAAAAAACTTAATTTGAAACACAAATCTGCAGGAGAAATTTTCAGAAAGATCGCAAAAGAGGAAGGAAAATCTTTAGAAGAGTTTTGTAAAAAGAGAAGTAAAGATATAGATCTAATTACAGATAAAGAGACAGAAAGATTATTAATAAAGGGAAATATTATAATAGATGGTAGGCTTTCTGGTTATGTCGCCACAAAGCTTTTGAATGATGGCAAGTTAAAAAATTGTTTCAGAATTTTTGTTGACTGTCCATTAAAAATAAGAGCAAAAAGAGTTGCAAAAAGAGATGGTTTATCGATAAGAGAGGCCATGAAAAAAATAAGAGAGCGAGATGAGAGCGATTTGGAAAAATATAAAAAAATTTATAAAATAAATCCTTGCAACGAAATGTTTTATGATGTAATTATAGATAATTCTGTTAGCGAGAAAAGATTGAGAGAAATTCTTGAAAACATCTCTAAGGTTATTAAATATTTTAGAGAAAATAGAATATAAAAATAATATAAAAATGTTTCACGGAGAGTAAACTGAAAATTAACTAAAGTATATAAACTTCCTTATTTAAATTATATTAGATGAGGTAAAATGATAGAAACAATATACCACGAAGAGCCGAATTTGAATAATGTGATAATGATAGAGGGATTGCCTGGAATTGGAAATATAGGAAGGATAGCAGCAGGCTACCTTGTTGAAAAATTAAAAGCAAAACTTTTTGCTGAGCTCTACTCTAGCGATTTCTTTCCTTCAGTAATTTTACAAAAAGATGGCATAGCAAGATTATTGAGAATAGAGTTCTACTATTACAAAGGAGAGAAGAACGATTTGATAATAGTTATAGGTGATAGCCAAGCATCTACTCCAGAAGGCTATTACGATTTATCTAATGCAATTTTAGATGTTGCAAGAAAATTTAATGTGAATTTAATTATAACATTAGGAGGTCTTGCTAGAGAAGAATTTAGTGGAAAACCAAGAGTTGTCGGAGCTGTTAATAATGAAAAATTGTTAGAAAGATTCAAAAACTATGAAATAATATTCGATGGAAATCTTGTAGGAAGCATTGTAGGAGTTTCTGGCTTATTAGTAGGTCTTGCTGCAATAAGAGGTATAGATGCTATCTCTCTTTTGGCAGAAACAACAGGCTTTCCTATAGTAATTGCTGACCCAATAGGAGCAGAGGCTGTTCTAAGAGTTTTAATGAATATATTAGATATAAAAATAGATCTTTCTGAGATCGAGAAGGAGGCAAGAGAGTTGGAAAAGAAAATAAAAAAGACAGAAGAATTTCAAAGGAGAATGATAAAAGAGATTCTCTCACCAAAAGAAGAAAGTAAAGAAGTTAGCTATATTGGATAAATCTTATCAAAACTTAATTTATAAATTTTAGTTTTTTGAATTTTCACATATTTTGTATGCTAGATTATCATAAATCTTGTTCCAATTGTTACAAGAATTTTTTGTTATAGCTTTATTTATGTTATATTTCTTCGGAATCAGGAAATCATTTCTTGTAGAAAATTCTATAGCATCTTTAAGTTTCGTCTCGTTTGCATACTCTACATAAAGATCAGCAAGAACTTTCTTTCCAGAGATAAATGTAATAGCATGCCCAAGGAATGGGTCGGCGATAATCTTTTCATCACTTTTGATAAAGTATCCATTAGATCCTAAATTTTCAATCACAAGTAATGTAGCCTCATCAATATAGCCCCCCAGGTTATTTCCATAAGTTATCTCGTAGATAGAGTAAAAGTAATTAGCAAAGATAAAGAATAAAATTAGGGAAAAGATATATTTATTCTTTATCTTCTTCCATTTTTTATCATTTCCTCTATTTATAAAATCCATTAAAACAAAAGAGATGAGAAAGCAAGATAAAATGTTAACGCGGAAGGATACTACTGAATAAATTATTAATGATAAAATTGACAAAGTTTCTGTAATTAATCTTCTTTTTTGTTTATCATTTATTTTTCTTTTTCTAAAAATTTCAAAGATATCGAGAATGATTATTATTAAAGCTATTAAAAACAAAAATGAAAATTCTTTAATTAATCCAGTAAATCCTCCTTTCAAGAACCAACCCCATTGAGAAGCGAGAGCAACGTTTGAGCTTGAATAGCTTTTTCCGATAAATGGAAATGATGCTATCAAAAGTGGAATGATGAACTTGAAATTAAATTCTATTTCACGAATAATAACAAAAAATAAATAAAAAGCTAAATAAAGGATTAAAGCATAAGGATGAATCAAGCTTGATGAAAGTAAAAGAAAAGATGTTAAAAAAATTTTTTTATTGCTTGATATGTTTTTCTCTAATATAATAGCTAAAGAATAAAATAATAAAGCAAGTGAAGGTACATGAAGTAAATGTGCAGATAATAAAGTAAAGATGAAAACAAAAGAACAAAAGCTTAAGAGAAATATTAATCTTGAAATTAAGGAATAATTTACTTTTAAATTTTTAGTTAGATAAATTAAAGAAAGTATAATCATGATATTAAAGAAAATTTCTAAGAGTATATCAAAAGCGTAGCTGTAACTTAAATTAAATAACCAAAGTAAAGAAGATTTTAGAATAAAATAGCCTGTTGGATAACTCATCTCTCTTCCTAAATAGCTAAGCTCATCAAATCGTGGCGATAAGCCATTATAAAATGTTTCTCTCACTTGTCTTTCATAAAATACGTTCCAATATGTGTTTTGAGTTTTCACAATAAATTTTGGTAATAATGTAAAGAAGAAAATTAGTATAAATGCAATAGCAAAAAGTTTTAAATCTTCATTTCTTTTTATTTTTCTTTTTTCACTCTTTTTAAAAATAAAATTTCTTGATATTAAGAGAAGCGCGACCATGAAGAAAAATAGCAATAAAGAGAATTTGAAAGAAAACAAAAAAATATTAAGCTTATCGAATATATAACCAAGAAAAACTATGGAAGAAACGAAAAGATAAATAAAGATATCAAAAGCTAAAGAAATTTCATATTTTCTAAATAAAATTATAAATTGTAAAATTAAGAGAATAAAAAATAATGGGAAAATTGAAGCGCTTCTCTTTTCTACATATATTTCTTTTTCATGAAAATCTTTATCGATTTCAATTTTTATTTTGTTTTTCCCAAAATCCAATAATCTTATCTTTTTTTCTATCTCTTTTGTTTCATTTGGCATTATAAAAATTCTATTCTCATCCACAAGATTATCATTAACAAAAATTTTCAGAAGTGTTGCCTTTCCTTTACATCCAAAATTTTTCACAATTATTTTCAATTCATTTTCTTCATATTGATTTGTATTATTATTAATTTTAATATCAATTATTTTCACTTCTTCTTGATAATTTTTGCAAGTATAGTTTGAAGAATTTACAAAAAAATATATTGAAGCTTCGTTACATTTCAACTCTATTTTATAATTTCCATAATTACTTAACAAAATGCATTCTTTACTAAAGTTTCCTTCAAAATTTTCAATATCTTTTAAAAAATTTTCATTAACAAGCAGCTTTAAAGTATCGCAGCTTGAGATAAAAGTAAAGCAAGCATTATCATTCGCTTTGATTAGAAAATCGTTTTCTAGAAGCTTTATAAATGATGCATTAGAAATAGAAGAGAATAATAGAGTTAGAGTAAAAATAAGGGCTAACTCTTTAAATATTGTTTTTATGTAAAACATCATAGAATTATTTAAACCGAGAACAAATAAATTATTTCTTATCTTCTAATTTTTTCTTCAACTATTCTCCCATCCTCTAGCTTTATTATTCTTTCCGCAAGAGAAGCAAGCTCTATGTCATGAGTCACAACAACTAATGTTGTTCCTCTTTCTTTGTTTATTTTTATCAACAAATCTATAATCATCTTTCCGTTTTTCGAATCGAGGTTCCCAGTTGGTTCATCTGCAAGAATTATTTTTGGCTCGTTGACCAAAGCTCTTGCTATCGCAACTCTTTGACGCTCGCCCCCTGATAATTCATTTGGCTTGTGGAACATTCTATTTTCAAGACCTACAAGTTTAATAATTTCCTTTACTTTTTTCATTCTTTCCTCTTTTTTAACACCTTGAAAAATCATAGGAAGCATTATATTCTCTATTGTATTTAGAGTCGGAATTAAATTGAACATTTGAAAAACAAATCCGATTGTTTTTCCTCTTATTTTTGCAAGCTCATTTTCAGAAAATTGAGAAATATCTTTACCAAGAATCTTTATCCTTCCACTTGTTGGTTTATCTAAACAACCAATTAAATTTAAGCATGTGCTTTTTCCAGAACCAGATTTTCCAACAATTGCCAAAAATTCTCCATCATAGATTTTAAGACTAATACCTTTGATCGCATAAACGTCAACATCGCCAAGCTTATATATCTTTTTTACATTCTCTAATTCAACAATTACTTTTCTCTCTTTATTCATTTTTTTATTCATATCGCAACGCCTCTGCGGGTTGCATTCTAGCTGCTCTTAATGCTGGTGCAAAACCAGAGATTGCACCAACAAAGAATGAAAATAAAAGGGAAAATATAATTAAAACTGGGCTAATGTAAGCTTTTAGCATTGCAAATCCAGAAGAGCTTGCATAAATCTCTATAATTTTTGCAATTCCAATGCCAAGAATGCAGCCGATAAACCCGCCTAATAAGCCTATAGCACCAGCTTCTATTAAAAATATTATCATAATGTCCATATTGCTTGCTCCTATAGCTTTCATTATTCCTATTTCTCTTGTTCTTTCCAAAACAGAAGTATATTGAGTATTCATTATACCAACTCCTCCTACAATAAGTGAGATTGCTGCAATTCCAATGAGCAATATTTGAAACATTCCTAAAACTTGTTGTATTCTATATAGCAATTGTTGCGATGTTTGCACTTGAAAACTCTCCTCCCCTTTCTTTTCATTTCTAAATTTTCTAAGCTTTTCTCTTATATCGTTCGCTACTTTATCTACATCTACATCTTCTTTTACTTTCGCAACTATCATTGAAACTTCGCCCCTCGTATTAAAAATCTTTTCAGCATTCTCTAAGCTTATTATTACTGACATATCATCTCTTCTAGTTCCAATCTTCTTCAAAATTCCAACAACTTTAAAATTATATTTATCTATTCTTATCTCATCTCCTAATTTTATTTCTCGATCAAAAATTTCATAAGCAAAGTCGTGCCCAACAATAGCTTCAAATCTATTAGATGAAAAATCTCTACCTTTCTCTAATTCATATTGTTGCATAGTTTTAACAACATCTATAGTTTCTTTGGATATGCCAATAACATATGTATTCTTTACCTTATTATTGAATGAAACTTTAGCTACACGATATAAAACTCCGCTAGCAATGTCAACACCTTGAATACTTGCAACTTTATCAACTTCTTCCTTAGTTAGTGGTTTAGGAGCAAGCCCAAAAGTAAAAAACATCCCTTCTCCTCCACCAGGCATTATAATAATTTTATCTGCTCCCATTTTTTCAAACTGTTCTTTTATTGCAATGTTCATTCCTTCACTAATAGAAATAAGAGAAACAACTGCTGCTATTCCGATGAAAATTCCTATTATTGTTAAAGCAGATCTCAACTTTCTATTTTTCAGATTTATGAAAATAATTTTTATATATTCTTCAAGCATTTTCATTACCCTCTAAAAAATTTTCATTATAATGAAAAATTAATTCTCAAAATTAGATTTTACACTATTTTCTATTCTTCTTTCTTCTTTTATAGAGAAAATATATAACAATCACAAGAACTATTGCGAAAATTATTATATTCATATTATTTCTTCTTGAATATAGCTTTGATATTTCTTCATTAGAATATAATCTAAGCATTAAGTTTCTTTTTTCGTTATATTGATTTTTGTTGTCATCTTCATACTCTAATGTTAAAGGAATTTCTACAATTTTTTCATTACCTTTGACAAAAATTTTGAAATCAAAAATTTCATAATCATCTGGAGAAATAGAGCCAACATAGAAGTTTTTGCTAGATGACAAAATATTAAAGTTGTCACTCTCTTCTAAAATTATTTTGACTAACTTAACTTCACAACTTCCTCTATTTATTACCTTTACTTCAATATTTCCATAATCGCCGCTCTTTAAAATTTCAGATTTTTCTAAGTTAAGTTCCAATTTTGGCTTTTCTCCTATAATAAATGTAATAAAATACTCCTTCGAGTACTCATTTCCAAGATAGTCAGAATATTTTATAAATATCGGCATTTTGTAAAATCCGCAAGTAGCATTAGGATAGGATAATATATTAAAACTTATTTCTTTGCTTTCGTTTCCTTTCATATATTTTATTATTTTCTCATTTACATCATTATTCATTACTATTGGTTGATTCGTAAGATCTAGTTTTATTATTATATTTCTAAGATCACTTTCGCCCATATTTTTTAGCATTAAAGATAGAGTAGCGGTTTTTCCAGGTTCTATAAAATTTGGAGTGACTCTAATATTTTCTATAGAAATTGTCGGGTGAGAAAATTTTATATAGATCTCGATCTTTCTTTCATTCCAAACTTCATTTCCCCTTTCTCTAAATCTTAATGTAAGATTATTTTTCCCTTCTACAGCGTCAGGCGCTATTCTAATTAAATAATCTGTAATTACATTATCCTTAGCCAATATTTCTCCAAAATATCGAGTAGCATTTTCCTTTTCATCTAAAAAGAAAGGATATTCCGGCATTACTTGAATTTCAACATTTTTCGCAACTGCAAGACCAGTATTTTCGATATTAATCCAAATCCTAACATATCCTCCTGGCTCTGCTGGAAATGGCTCATAACGAAGCAATTGAATTTGAAGGTTAGAAGTTATAAAAGCTAAGCTTACGCTAGAAAGAAATGATATAAAGCAAATAGCCAAAATAATTATTACTTCAAATCTTTTCATTTAAATCATCCTTCATTTTATTACATTTTAAGTTT
>JAWBTS010000021.1:0-11391 GCA_039000375.1 Candidatus Aenigmatarchaeota archaeon
AACTTTTCATCACAATTTTTTCTTCATCACTATTTATTTCCTTTATTACTATTTGGATCTCCCCTAAAGCTGTAACATATTTTTCAGGCATCGCTCTTACAAAGCTTATAATATTTTCCATATCGCCACTATATTGCTTTTTTTGATTATAATAAAACGAAACTATTGTTATACCTCTTTTAAGATATTCTATATCCTCTTCTTCTCTATTTTCTCTTGGACCAAACAACATGACTAATGGAAAAGACAATATTGATACTAACATTATCCCGGCAAGTAGCATGGAAGCAACTACGATTCTTTTCATAAAGATAAAGTTCCAAAATAATAAATTAAACCTTTATAGCCCCGCTCGGATTTCCAAAAATTCGAACCGAGGTCAGCTGGTCCAGAGCCAGCTATGCTTGACCGCTACACCACGGGGCTTTAAATAAATCTAAAACTCGAAATTAAATTTTAATTATAAAAGTTAAAATAAATATTGATGAACAAGCCAAAAATAGAGGAAGTAGAGTTTGGAAAAATTAAAATAGATGGAAAAGAGTTTGGAAGTGAGAACGACATTATAGTATTTTGGGATGGAAAAATAGAAGAGAAGGAAAAGACGCATTTTGTTTCTGAAAAAGATTTTAAAAAAATTTTGGAAAAAGATCCTGAGATAGTAATTCTAAGCACAGGTTTTCATGACTGCGTTAATATAGATAAATCTATAGATGTGCTTGCAAGAATGCATAAAGTAAAATTATTTAAATTAAAAACTATCGAGGCATGTAAAAAATTTAATGAATTAGAAGGAAGGGTAGCAATACTTATTCATCCTACCTGCTAAATAATTTATTTTCTCTATTTTTCTTGTGCTCCGAGCTTTGCGTTCAATAATACTCAAACTATATGTTTCTTAATCTTCTTTCTAATATGCTTATAGCTTTTTTTACATCACTAAAAGATTTTGCTCCAGCGCATACTACTCTTCCTGAAGAGAAAAGAAGAAATGCAACTTTAGGCTCGAATAGCCTATATACTAATCCTGGAAATTGTTCTGGTTCGTATTCGCTTGCTTCCAAAGAAAATGCTAATTCATCTAGATTTAATTCTTTTCCAAGATTAACAGTTACCACTATATTTTCTATCTTTATTTTTAACTTTTTTTCATCAACCTTTACGCCAGCTTTCTTTATCTTCTTTACTATCTCTATGATAGCTTTTTTAACTTCAGGGACGGAGCGAGCACCGACACATATTATTTTTCCAGATCGAAAGATTAGCGAAGCTGCTCTGGGCTCTCTTAATCTATATACTAATCCTGGAAATTGTTCTGGTTCGTATTCGCTTGCTTCCAGAACTGTTAAGAGTTTATCTAGTGGTAATGGTCTATCAAGGTTTGTAGAAGCTACAACATTTTCTATTATTATTTTTTTATGTTCCGTCATCCATTCACCTTTTCTTATTTATGAAAGTAAAAATATTAAAGAAAATATTTAAGATTGTTCCTCGATCTCTTCTAATTTTTCTTTTCCAACCTTTTTTTCAATAAGCTCGAAAATCTTTTTTCTAACTTCCTCCAATTTTCTTTCAGTTAGATAGCTTATAGAACTTGCCACCTCGTTTCCATATCTATAAAATATTTCCATCCTTCTTTTTGCTTGGTAAGCTTTTCTTTTTCCACTCAAATATATTGCAAGTTTTCTAGCAACTTGTTGAATTGCCAGTTTTATTTCCTTTACAATTTCTGGGTAAGATGCTATTGCATTCTTACTTTCAGAAACGAAAGGAACCCAGACAGAACAGAGGTGAACTACTAATTTTAGCGGAGCGTTAGGTATTCCCTGAACCTCATCAATACCATATCTTTTCCAATCTATCTCTTTCACAGCCTCTGTAATTGCACAAGCACCTTGTTGATAAATCAATGGCACCTTATTGGCAAATCTTATAAGCTCGAACTCTTGCGAGTCTTTTGTTCCATAAACTACTCCTGCTTCAACTATAAATGGAAATCCTCTATAAACTTCTGGTTCTCTTGTTATTGTTGCTATGAATTCTGCATCTGGAAACATTCTTTTCAAACTTCTGTTTAATTCTTCTTCTCCTATAGGAGATAAACAATCTATTGGTGGTCTTTGAATTTTAACCTTTTGCATTGCTTCAAGTAATCTTTCTATATCTTTTTTCTCAATGCTTTGTGGTTTAGCATCTGGGCTAAGCTTAGCTAATTTGCAAATTTCTTTTGCAGTTTTTTCTCCTACCGAAGAAAATTCATTTACTAAAAAGCTTAACAAATTTCTTGATCTTGTTTCCGATATTAACCTAACTAAAGTCCAAAACTCTACACCATATGGATGTGGTTTTATTTCCTTTGCAGGTTTCGGAAGAGTATTTGCGCTTCTTTCAAATACGATTTTTTCATTTGTTGGGGTATAAAATATTATCCTTGCGAATGGGTTAGAAAGAGAGGTATACTTTAAATATGTTTCTACCTGCTTTCTATATTTTCCTACAAGAGTAACTTCCACTTTAGTTCCTCTCTCCTTTATACCATTATTAATAATTTCTTCTTTTTCGATTATTGGCTCGTTTTTCTTCGTGTCTATAAGTATTTCATAATAATATGTTGGTTTGTTTGGAGATGTTCTACTCCATATCTTTGCTGGTGTTCCAGTAGTTAGTTGAGAGTAAAGCACTGTTGTAGAAATTCCTAAACCCTGCTGTCCTCTATTTTGTTTTATTTTATGAAATTTTGAACCATAGAGCAATTTTCCAAATACTCTGGGTATGTTCTCTTTTACTATTCCAGGGCCATTATCTTCAACACTAACAGAGTAAACATTTTCTTCCTTCAATTCTTTTATTTTAACTATTATCTCTGGAAGTATTTCTGCCTCTTCACAAGCATCTAAAGAGTTATCTACAGCTTCTTTTACTGCCATTACTAAAGCCTTTACCGGATTGTCAAAACCTAAGAGATGTTTGTTTTTTTCAAAAAACTCACTTACCGATATTTCTCTAACTTCTTTTGCAAGATCTTCTGCGGTCTTTTTCATTTTCGATCATCCGTTTTATTCTATTTCATCTTCTTTAGCAGCTTCTCTCTTTCTTTTACATAATTGTAAAAGTCTAAAAACATATGAATGACTATAACCTTCTATTATTTTTTCTATTATACTTCTTGCTAAGTTCAAGTTATCACCTTTTCCTATTATAGAAACGGTTTTTCCGTAAATACATATCTTTGTATTAGTCATTTCTTCTATTTTTTTTCTAACTTTTCCTTTGGTGCCTATTAGCCTTGCTCTTATTCTTTGTAAAGTATTTCTATTTTTAGATATAGGTATTACATAAAGAGTGTAATCTTTAAAAAGTTTTTTCGCATCTTCATAACAAAAGCCTCTTCCAATAGCTTTTATAACATTTGATGTAACATAAGCGTTAAGACCATCGCCAACAATTAATATTTCACTATTGATTTCTATCTCTACATTACCTTCTCTCTCTATATCTTTTTTGAATTTTGCAATTATATCTATTCTTTCTTTTGGTATTCTTAATGCTATTCTTTGAATCATATTGATTAAAATCTATTTGGAAGTTTTTAAGTTTTGACATAGAAATATTTTAATAAGTTGGGATGATGGTCGAATAATATGATACTTGATTTTATAGGCATATTGTTTATCGCACTTGGTATATTTGGCTTACACCAAGCTATAGAGAGAGGTAAAGAGGATAAAGAAACAATTATACTTCTTGCGGTATCTTTAATTCTTATTTTTGTCGGAGGCATCATTTTTATAGGCAAGATAAGCATTGAAATACTAATGAGAAGAATTTTGGGAGTTTTTTGTGTATTATTTGGTATTTTCCTTTTCGGAATATTTCCTGGAACAGGATACACGCATGCAGGATTTAAAAATGTTGGAATATTCTTTGGAATTCTTATTTTTGTTTTTGGGTTATATCTTCTATTTTTGATTTAAAATTTTAAATTGGAGTTCAAAATCTTTACTTTCTTTTTGTGACTGTCGGGAAAATTATTGGGGGAGGAAGTTGCAAATCTTCTGAAATGCCTATTATCTTTGTTAGGCACTTCTTAAATATAGCGTTTGTTATTTGAATTGTGACATCTTCAGGTAGCGATTTTTTCTTTTTCCACTCCTTCAAGATTTCTTCGCTATTTTCGTATTTTGCCAACACTTCACCTTCTATTTTTATATGACCTATATTTGGTTCGTATTTTGTATTGAATTCAAATTCTATACTTATCACACCTTCTCCAAACAATTCTATTTCTTTCTTCTCTACATTTTTTATTGTTGGGGTTGAAGTTACAGAAATCTCTCCAACATTTTCTACTTTATTTTTTTCTCCACTTATTTTATTAAATCGAATTCCTATTATAATTTTTCTCACCATTATTATACTTTAAATTTAATAGCTAAACTTTATAATCTCAAATTATTTAAATATTATTTTGCAAATAGTAAAAATTAAAATGGTGATTAACTTGAAAGTCTTGGTTCCTCTTGCAGAAGGATTTGAAGAAATAGAAGCCATCACCATAATAGATGTATTGAGAAGAGCGAAGATTGAAGTTGTAACAGCATTCCTTCAGTCAAACATAGTTGAGGGAGCTCATAAAATTAAAGTAATGGCGGATAAAAGAATATCTGAAATAAATGAAGATGAATTTGATGCAATCGTTCTTCCTGGTGGAAATCCAGGGTATATAAATTTAGCAAATAGCAAGACTGTATTAGAGTTAATTAAGAAATTTGATGAAAAAAACAAAGTTATTGGAGCGATATGTGGAGCTCCTTTAGTATTAGCTAAAGCTGGAGTAATAGAAAATAAAATAGCAACATGTTATCCAGGATTAGAAAAAAATCTACCAAAACCAAAAGAAGGAAGAGTTGTAATAGATAAAAATATAATCACATCAAAAGGACCTGGTACAGCATTATTATTTGCAATAAAATTAGTTGAAATGTTAGCAGGAAAGAAAGAGGCGATGAGACTAAAGGAAGAATTAGTAGTTAGTGATGTATAATGCTTGAAAACGAAGAATACAAAGTATTGAAAAAGATAGCGGAATCGCAAGTTATAACAAAGTATGAGCTAGCAAAAATATTTAGCAATTTAAATCCGCATATAAATAAAATAATAGAAAAATTGTTGGAAAAGGGATATATAGCAAGAGTAAGCTTTGGAACAAATTATTTGGTTATAACGAATTCTGGAATGAGAGCAATATGGGATTATGAAAGATAAGTAAACTTTTTACAATTTCTGAAAATTTTATAAAATTTCTGAATTTGTAAACCTGGCTTTAAATTTATATTTAATAAATTTAAAAATAATGATTAAGTGATAGGGTGAAATGATGAAAAAGGTTTTTTTCATTCTTTTGTTTACAATAATCTTACTATCTTTCTCTTTCATTAAAATAGTAATTTCTCAATCTGTCAACGAAAAGATAAAATGCGAAAAAGATGTAGTGTTTGTAGGAGAAAATATAGTATGCGAAGCTAAAGAATGTAAAAAAGGTGTGTGGTTTGTATCAAATAAGATTGGAGAGCCGATAAAAAATATTACAACAGTAGATATTCCGCCTAATAAAGTAATGTTACTTACTACAGAAGAAGGATTGGTAGCGATAAATGTTATATGTTTTGATCCATCCGATTACTATGGAAAAGAAATACAAGTTGTTATGGGTGTAAACTTATTATGCAATAATGTTTGCAGCATTTTAAAACCATGTACATGTGTTGTAATTAACTGTACGAAAGGTGTTTTAACAATATCATCTTATAATGGAACTCCATTAGAGAAAGATATAACAAAATTAGTTACAACATCACCATTCGAATTTAATTTTAATTCTACAGGTATAGGGACTGTATTAGCAAGATTAGATTGCTTTGAACCAGTTATCTTAAGTAGAGCTTCAAAAATAGAAATTGCTAAATCTTGCATCGGAAATATATCTTTAGAGCTAAAACCAGAATTTTCTATAGCTCCCAACAAAACTTATACGCTATCTTTGGTAGTTGCAAAGCCTTCCGGACTAATAAATTGTGAAAATAAAACAATCTATATAAGAAGAGGTTCGTGTAATGGTTTAATTGAGTGCAATACTACGCAGGACGTTCCTTGTACATTTTACACTCCAAGCGAGCCAAGAAATTATGAATACTATGCATGCATAGATAAAAACGATGACGGCGATTTTCTGGATGAGGGTGAAAGTATTGGAGTAAATCTTAGCGTTGTAGAAAGACCGCATGAAATTAAAATAGATAACCTAGAATGCACGAGCAATATATGCAGCCTTAACATAACCAAAAATACTATTAACAATAGTTTAAGTATTATAATATACCTTTTTGAAGAGCCCAGTGGAAAAATATATTTCTCATCTCTATTAAGTTTGGATAGATTTTCAGTTGGTGAGAAAAAACTCCTTCTCTCACCTCCAATAGATTTTGCTAATTGTCCTAGGGGAACGCAGCTAAAAGCATTACTCCATGTGTATATAGGAGAAAAATTTAATGAGAGAATATATAGAATAAAGAAAAGTGCATTTATCTGCTAATTAAATATCTAGTGATATTATGGCTCAATTGGCACTTGAATATATAGTAAGAATTTTAATCTTAGCTGTTGTTGCAGCAATAATAATTTTGACAATTATAAACTTTTATGATGATATAAAGATTGCGATAAGCAATTTGCTATTCCCAAAAAAAGATAAAACAGATTTCCCTAAAACTATAACAAAAGATAGTTTTTCTGCAGCAGAGATAGCTAATTATATTGTTAGTTGTTATTCTTCTATGATTTCCATTCCAGAAACTGAGCAAAAGGATATGGTTTGCTATGTGTTATTATCGAGAAGTGGATTTTCCGCATCTTCTACAGAAATCTTAGCATCTATTCCAGCAGATATTAAACAGAATGTAGAGATTCGCGCAAGTTTTACAAAAGATTATGTTAAGATTGAATTTAGAGATATTAACAATAAGGTATTAGTATCTGAATAAGAAAAACAAATTAATGAAATTATAGTGATACAACTTAAATTTAGAAATTAAAAATCAAACTATAAATTTACATCCAATTTTCCAGCTCTCTTTGTAAATGTTTTATTCGATATAGAATAAGTTACTTCAGGACCAGGCAAGGATAGCTTACCTTCGACTTTTATTATTTCCTGTGCCTTATAGCTTATTATTCTCTCTTCACCCTTCTTTAATTTTCCGATCTTCCATTTCAATTCATAATATCTTTCACTACTCTTAATTATTGGTTTTGGGCCAAGAAATTGTTTTATCTTAAATATTATAATTGGTATACGATCAATTATAACAACTTTTTCCACGTCTTTACCAGTATTATTCTTCACCTCTATTGCTATATCTATTAAATTATCTTTCCTTTTCAAAATCGTTTTTCTTATAACAATGCTTCTTAGCTTATAGAAGTAATAAAATACAGCTAGTAAAATTAAAATAATAGCTATCGATATATAGGTATAATCGAGTTTATATTCTATAATTATCTCTTCCCCAACTTTTATAACAGGAAATGTCCAAACGCAAGTATAGTTATAAAATATTGGCTTAGGACCTGATATATGTTTATAAGATAATAGGCTTATTGGATGCAAATTTATCGAGAAAGTTTCATTATAAGCTACTGCATTTCCTACATTTTTTATATATATTATCACTTTCTCCTCTAGTAAAAATCTCTTTGTTAAAATAGTCTTTTCTATCTTTGGTTGTGCTTTAATGAAGAACTCTTCAGCCTTTTTTTCTATAACATTTCCTTTTTGCAATAATAATACTTCAAGATAATACTTTCCTGGAGATAGGTCTTCTTTTATTTTTATTATTTTCTCAATCTTTTTAGTTTCATTGATTTTAATGTCAATAATATCAAAAAATTCGTCAATTACATTCCTCTGCTCAGAAATTATTCTAGAGTGAATCAAAACATTTTCAACGTCTTTAATTCCTGGATTGAAAATTTTTATATTCACATACAAATTGCTCCCTGCTTTAAAATCGCTTGATATAGAAACTTCTTTTATTATTAGGTTCGTCTCTTTCAGTAATGTGATAAAAAGAGTTTTTTCTTTAGATTCTCCTGTTTTGAATGAAGAAAATAATAATGTTACTTTATATGTTCCTGGAATGCTATCTGAAAAAGGAGAAAGAATAAATTTTATCGTTTTATTCTCATTTGCCTTTATAGGTCCAACATCTTCTATTGTCATCCATGTGGTAAGACCTTTTGGATATAATATTATTCTATCGTCTATCTCGCTTCTTATATTAATGAAAATTTCCTTAAGCTCCCCTGTATTTAAATTAATTTTATCTTCCGAAACATCTACTTCAAAAGCTCTTGACAATTCGATGAAATTTATCACTAATACTAAAAACAAGAAAGTTAAAACTTTTCTCATGAATTTATATTTATTATTCTTGTTTTTAAATTTATTTTATACCATAATAAAGTCAGAAAAGAAGCTTAAAAATGCGGGGGTAGCCAAGTGGTCAAATCTAGACCAAAGGCGCAGGGTTGAGGTAAATTTGCAGAAGCCCTGTCCCTTAGTGGGTTCGTGAGTTCGAATCCGCTTTTAAATCTCTTGAAAATAACTAAAAAGCGGTGAAAATCTCACCCCCCGCATATAAGAATTTCTTAATTTATTTATTGATGATAAAAGCTACAGAAACCATTTAAATCTAGAAGAAGATTAAAATTACTTATGAAAAAGTTTTCTGCATTATTTATAGTAATAGCTTTAGGGTTATTCCTAATATTTTTCAGCGCATACATTCTCTCTGAATTTATTATTTCATTTTATATCTTTTTTATACTTTTTTTATTTCTATTGGCTATTTTGTTCGGTAGAAAAACTAGTGCCAGAATTATTCAGATACAAACTTTTACACCAATATCTCAACCTACCGTTTTGGAATGTCCTAAATGTGGGAGCAAACTAAAAACAATGCCGGGCAAGCTTCCTCCTTTATATGCATGTCCAGAATGTGGTTACTATGGGCCAATAGGATTGAAACCTGAAAAGAACAAAAAATAAATACAAATTTTGAATTTATTACAATTTTTTAATTTATCCCCTTTTCTTTTATTATTCTATAAAAACTCTTTGTTTTATTATCTCTCGCTCTTTTTCGCAAGCCTTACATACTTCTTATTACCTTCCCTTCTACATTTGACGGCTCCCCATTTTTCTAGCTTATTTACCCAAACATTAACATTATTTACTTTAACTTTTAATTTATCTGCTAACTCTTCTAGTAAGAATTCTTTTTTCGGATATTTTTTTAGTATCTTAAGTACATCTTCTTGACCCAAACCAACCACCAAACCTTATTCTTCTCCTTAATTATTATATAGTTTATTATGAATTTAAATAAAAAAATAAACTGCTATTAACCACTTGCTATTAATAATTTGTTATTCACCTTTATTTGATTGCAAACTCCTTCTATCTTTATTTTTCCCTCATATGTTAGATTTGCAAACGCGTTGAATATTTCTAATGTAGCATTTTCTATGTTAAGCTCTATGTTTGGTATTTTTATTCTTCCGTTTGTGTTTTCAAATTTAATATAATCTATCTTAAAATTTTGGAGTGAAATTTGCTCAAAGGTATTATTCAAAATTTTGATTTCTTTTCCTGTTATATTAATTTTGTTTATATTTGCTCTTAAAAATCTTCCAACTAATGAAAAATTATCGTCTTTCTTTTTAATATTTCCAGAAAAATTAAATATAGTACTTTCTCCAGAATTTGTATCTAATATAATTTCTCCTACAATTATAGAATAAGTGCTGCTAGAATTTAGTGTTATCTCTTCTACATCAGAGTTTAACAAAAATTCTTTTACCTCTATTTCTATATAAAAATTAGATTGTTTTTGTGAGGAAGAAATATTTAGAAATGAGAAGAAATCTATAGGAAAGGTTTTCGTAGAGAAGAGTGTATAACCGATCAATGAGAGTAATAAAATAAAAATTATAGCTGTCAAAAAAGTTCTTGGCATATTAGTTAATTTACATTTAAATATTTAAATTAAAAGCTAAAATAATTACATAAAATTTCGTAATGCATTTGTTGTTTACGTATGCATTTTAAAATCGAGAAATATTTAAAGTCGAGAAATTAAAATGAATATTTTGAAGTGATGATTACATGACATTGCTCCAAATAGACCTGTTCAACATTATTTGGTATGCAATATTTTTCTTATTGCTCTTTCTTTATCCTAGAATAATGCTAGCACAAATGATAACCAAATTAGAAGAATCTGCAAATAGGATTGAAAGCTTTTCTGTAAAATCGAGACAATTCATAATGAAAAAGATAGGAAACAACTCAAAAAAATTAGAAGAAAAAATAAAAAGATTTCAAGAATTCTTTGCAATAGAACCTTCATCCTTGGATCCTTTCGGGATAGTTAAAAAGCTGGATCAACTATATAGAAATGTAGAATCTAGATTTGAAGAATTTGTTGATGAAATTGCTAAGAAAAAATCAAAAAAGGAAAAACAAATGATAAATTTTGGACTAAGGGCCGCCATAGATGTAAATGTAATAGCAAAATTAGTAAGACATTACGTCGAAATTGTTAAAAAATATAAAAACCTCCAAGTAGCATTGATCTTACAAATGCAGCTTCCAATGATAGAGGAAATTGCAAAAAGTGAACTTAGAGGCACAGAAGCATTTATAAACTGCTATCCTATAGGCGATTCCATTGGTCCTCTTGTAGCTGCATCTATGATGAAAAAAAGTAAATACTTGACAAAGGAAATTATGTATGACAAGAGAAAGATATTTGGAAAGGAAGTCCTCATAATAAAGGCTAGCGGTCCAGAACCAAGATTAGGAAGAATAGACGAAGCTATTCTAAAGATTATAAAAAGAAGAAAAATTGCAAAGGTTATAACAATAGATGCAGGAAGAAAATTTGAAGGAGAGAAGACTGGAAGTATAAGTGAAGGCGTGGGCTTTGCAATGGGTGGCATTTTTGAAAGAGAAATAATAGAAAATATTTTGTTGCCAAGAAAAATACCATTAGAATCTATAATAGTAAAGATGGGGCTTGAAGAAGCAATATTACCGATGAAAAAAGAAATAATGAAAAGCGTGCCGCTCGCTGTAGAAGCTGTTGAGAATGCGATAAAACGAACAAAAGAAAAAGGAGTTATCCTAGTTATAGGTGTGGGAAACTCTTGCGGCATTGGAAATAGCCAAAAAGAAATTAAAGAAATTGAAAAGAAAATAAATGAAATTGAAAGAAAGTATTATGCTAAGAAGAAAAAGAAAAAAGGTTTTCTAGAAAAGCTCGGGATTAA
>JAWBTS010000022.1:0-9807 GCA_039000375.1 Candidatus Aenigmatarchaeota archaeon
ACTCCGCCATTAATTTCTTTTAATTTATTAATAGCAATAGCTATTGCATTATCGTCACTTCCTATTGCTATAATGTTATGCGAATCGTGTGCAATAGATGTTGCGATTGCAACATTCCTGAGATTAAATCCTGAAACAAAACCAATAGCAAAATTTTTACCTTTATATCTATCAACTGCAACAATTTTTATTATATCTCTTTTTGTATCAGAAGAAATTTCATATAAATTTTTTTCAATATCTTTTACTTTGTTCTTGTAAATTTTCTTTGCCTTCACTTCAAATACTTCAGATTTTGTTATAATCTGATTTGGTATTATCTTTATCACTCTTATTTTATTTCTTTCCTTTTTGCTAACCACTTTCAAATCTTTTTCTCCAAATCTTTTAACTCTCATAACATTTTTTATTTTTGTAGGTTTTGGAAGTTTTTCTAAAAGTTTACCATTTTTTACTATACATCTTCCATTTATCCAAGTTTCAATAACATTAAATTCTTTTAGATTATTTACGACAACAAAATCTGCTAGCTCACCTTCTTTTAAGCAACCTACTGGCAAATTGTAATGAGTAATCGGGTTTATACTTACAAATTTCAAAGCAATTATGGCATCTAAACCTAAGCTTACAGCTTTTCTTAAAATAAGATTTATATGACCATTTCTAAGATCTCTTGGATTTATGTCATCAGTAACAAAAAAGAATTTGCTCGCATTATAACTTTTGGCGAGCTCGATAAGCTCATTCATATTTTTCGAAGAGCTACCTTCACGAATCATTATTTTCATTCCCCGCTTAATTTTTTCTTCAGCTTCCTCTATGCTAGTGCATTCATGATCTGTAGTAATTCCAGCTTCTATATATTTTTTCAAATCTTTCCCTCTTAGCATTGGTGCATGACCATCTATTGGCTTTTTATACTTTTTAGCGATTTCAATCTTTTTCATTATCTTTTCTTCTCTATTTATAACTCCAGGATAATTCATAACCTCTCCAAGAGCTACAACTTCCTTCATCTTCATTAATTTTTCAATTTCATTTTCATCAATTCTTGCCCCAGAGCTTTCGAAATCTACCGCAGGAACACAAGAAGGTGCTGTGAAAAAAGCTTTGAGTGGAGTTTTCTTCGCTTCAGAAATCATATAAAATATTCCTTTTATTCCAAGAACATTAGCAATTTCATGAGGATCTGCAACTACGCTTACAGTTCCATGAGTTAAAGCAACTTCTGCAAATCTTATTGGCGAAAGCATAGTGCTTTCGATATGAATATGCGCATCTATTAAAGGAGGTATTATATATCTTTCTAACTCTTTATCAACTCTTTTTATCAAAGCTATTCTATTATTTTCTATTTTAATTATTGCAGGATAAATCTTTTCGTTAATAATATCAACAAGATTTCCTTCAACAATTTTCATCTTAACATCAAAATTCATTTCTTTTTCTCATCCCAAAAATAAGGTATATATGGTCTTTTTTCTCCGCTTGAAAATTCTATAACTTCTAATCTTGCCAACCCTTTTGCTTCATGTCCTGTTCTTTTCATAATGTTTTCTATTCCATTTCCTCTCTCATATATAGCACCAATGCCAACAATATTACAATCGGTTTGGGATTTTAAAGCATCTATTATACTACAAACAGTTTCGCCACTTGATATGATCGTTTCGGCTATTAAAATATTTTCATCTCCTCTTAGTCCTAGGCTTCCATTTTGAGATCTTACTATAAACATCTCATTATTATTCCCGCTTTTATAAGCCTTTCTTTGAGTTATACACACTTGATCAGGAAGATGATAATCTCTTTTTCTTACAAATATAAATTTTAAATTAGAGTCACCAAAAATATACGTAAGAGGAAATCCTTTAGCTTCTGGTAATAACAATGCATTTGCTTTTTCTATTTCTTCTTGAAGCATTTGAAGCATACCTTCTTTTACTGCTTTTCTATAAGCTAACGACCACTCGCTTTCTGACGGCAAAATAACATAGGGATAAACGCCTTTACCATCTTCTGTAGGAAAGTAAGTAATTCTACAGCTTTCTGTAGTTTCTTTTATTATTCTTTTCCAATCTTGATAATTTGACTCTGAAGGATTTAAATAGAGAAAGCTATCATCCTTATAACTTCTTTTTCTCATATCTCAGCACCTACTAAAGAATTCTTGCAATTACAACTTCTTTTTTCAGGAATTTTTAAAACAAGGGTTTTTATCACCTTCTTTATTTTGTCTTCATTTTCTTTCATTACTCTTATAACCTCCTCAGCGCTTACAGGCTTTTCTGCCCAAACATCATAATCAGTAATTGTAGCAATTATTACATTGCATAGTGCAAGCTCTCTTGCAAGAATTGCTTCAGAAGCTCCTGTCATCCCAATTATATCTCCAAACATTCTATACATTCGAGAAGCAGCCCTTGTAGAAAATTGAGGACCAGAAATTCTAACATAAGTTCCTTTGTCATGAAATCTAATATCCAGATCTTTTAGAATCTCGATTGCTAAAGCTCTTAGTTCTGGGCAAAATGGATCTGCCATAGAAACATGAACAACCTTCCCACCCTCATAAAAAGTTTCAACATTTTTTCCAAAGTCTATGAATTGATCAGGTATTACAATATCGCCTGGCCTATAATCCTCTTTCAAAGAACCAGTAGCACAAATTGAGATAATCCTTTCAACACCAAGCTCTTTCAAAGCCCAAATATTTGCTCTGTTATTTACTAAGTGAGGAGGTATAGTATGCTTGCTACCATGTCTAGAAATAAATGCAACATCCTTTCCGGCTAACTTTCCTATAGCAACAAGATCAGAAGTAGCTCCATATGGGGTATAAATCTTTTTATATTCTTTCTGCTCAAGAATATCGTAAATTCCACTTCCACCAATAATTCCAATATGCATACATTAAGAATAACTTGCTAAGAATCTTTTTAAACCTTTTTAAAATCTTTAAATCGAAAAGTCAATAAGTTAAGTAGCGAAAGATTTAAAAATATTACTACCATAAAATAATAACATATATAAATTTTGAGGCGATTTTAATGAAAGAAGGAATGTATGAAAGACAAGGAAATATAAAAGATCCGGAACATGATTTATACAAACTACCGGAGAGTTGGATGGATCTTCTATCTCCAAGAACGCAAAGGGTTATTGAAGATATATTTATAGGACTAGCAAACTATGGCGTAAGCAACGAAAAAAGTAGAAATGAAAAAGAAGTAAATGAAATATTAAGAAAAATAGCTAACGGTATTAAGCAATACGGAAGAGAAGATTTTGATAAAGGATACGTTATTTCAGCACTCCAAGCTACTCCTATTCTCGATATGATAGCAAAAGTAATGCACGGAGATGATGAAGAAAGAAGAAAAATGGTAGAGTATATTTCAAGGATAACTAAAGAAACAGGAAAGATAAGAATAATTGCATCACCATCTGAAGTTGATGAGCCAGCATATCTAAGAAGGGGAGATCCAAAAATTGAGTTGCCTGAAGGAGTTTATTACTCAAAAATCTTTGACGAATTAAGAAGGAAACTCTTCAATTACTACGAAAATGATAAGAGCATTATTGCTCTCGAAGTAGAAATTAGGCCAAGAAAAGAAAGCTGCGAAGAAGCAATAACTTCAGAAGAAGTAATGCCTCCAATTGAGATAAGAAAGAGAATATATCGAAAGGAATGAGAAATCTAAAGCTTGCAAGAAATATTTTTATATTCCAAAGCACATCATTAGTAACAAATTCCTTAACCCAGGAGCTAGTCCAAGAATTAGAATCACGAATTTTACAAAATTTTTTTCTTCTTCATTTTTTATTTTTTTATCTATTATAAAGAGTGCGAGAACTATTCCTATAATTTTAGATAAGAATAAAGAAATAGCTCCAAAATTTGAAATTAAAAAATTTGCTAAGACATGCTGCTCTATAAATTTAGATGAGTTAATCGCAACATAGGTTGTAGAAACATCAAAGCAATGAGAAAGAATCACAATAAAGTTTGATTCGCTTATTATTTTTCTTTTATATAAAATAAAAAACAAGATTGAAGATAATATAGTATATTTAATAACGAGAAATAATGGACTGTAATCAATTATATTTTTTGCAAGTTTTGAAAAAGCAATAAGAAGATAAAGTAATCCTAAAGAAAATAAAATAAATTGATACTCCATCCTCGTAATCTTTTCTATAGCTATTGAAATAAACAAAGTAGTAATTGCCATAAAAAATACTACAACAAAAACAAGTGGAGTAACGAATAGTAATGAGCGAGCTATACCTAAATCTTTTAAAACTCTTACTACTGAGCCAAGAAGAATAAACGGAATTAATGAAGAAAAGAACATAACGTCAAGTTTTATTCCAATTCTTTTCAGAAATTTGTAAATAGTAAGAGATGCTAAACCAAGAACGATCCCATAAACTAGTGTGTTTACTATATTATATCCACTTCCTTTTATAATCGGATTTATAAAATAATTAACGAAAAAATCTTTTATCATAACTTACCTCAATACTCTATTTCGAAGCAATTAAATTTAACATTTAAAGATATTTAATTTGAGTTATTGCACAGATCTTCAATGTTATTGATTTTAAAATTATAAACACAATATTTAATTTTAGAATAAAAATTAATGATGAAAAGTGTATATAGAATGAGATTAAAATTTTTTATTTGGAAACAGAATAAGGAAGAAAAAATAATGCAAGCGATAATAATTTCTCTAACTATTGTTGTATTCTTTTCAGGTTGTACAAGAATTCAGCTTCCAAATCTCGTAGTTGAAGAAAAAAAGGTTGAAGAAACCTCAGATATACTTAAGATAGAAAATATAGAAACGATACCAAAGCCACCGATATTTAGTAGTGATTCATTCACTCTATACTTTACAATCAGAAATTCTGATAGCGAAAAAACAATAAAAGATATTAAAATTAATATCTTCGATCCATCTGTATTTAAAATTGAAAAAGAAGGAGAAAAGTGTACAAATGCTATGCCTTGCTCTCTTCTTCCTTTGGACCAAAAAATAATAGAATTTCAACTTAAAGCACCAGAAAAAGAGGAAATAGCGAGCGTAGAAATAACACCAAAGGTTAGTTTTAAAGTTAGCTTTTCAATGGAAGCTAGAACTCTTTATGATGTTGTTGTTGTGAATCTTGAAGAGCTTACAAAATATCAACAAGCTGGAAAAACGCTCGAAGTTTCGAGAAATAAAATACTATCTTCTGGTCCAATGAAGATTGATATCGAACTATTAAATGCTGATGCAGTAATAGCTGGAAAGACAGGAAAACTTAAGTTTGTAATAAAGAACAGTGGTACCGGATACTTGGTTGATAATGTAATCAAGAAAGGTTCTCTAACAATAGATATGAGTAATTTTGAAGTAGAGCATGATATGAAGGATTTATTTTCATGCTCAGGAGGAATTTGTAGTAATACTGATGATATAAAGATTATTGGAAAGGAGTCTGCTCCAATGTTATTTACTATAAAGGCTCCGAGCAATATAGAGCTTTGGAAGACATTTACCATAGTTACAAAAATGAACTATACCTATGAGCTTAGAGGAAATAAAGATATTAAGGTAATCCCAGCTGAATAGTTTTTTTGAAACTTCTATAGCGTTTATACTCATTTTTAAGTGAGAAGATTATATAAGATCAGAATTAAGATTTCTGTCAGCTCTTCCTATGTGCCATCTTTTTTAAACTGGTGATACATCAAATATTTTTAAAGATTTTATTCTGATAATTATAAAAACAGGTTTGATAAAAACAATTTTGTTTTAGGTAGAGATAGCATATGTCTTTATTAGATAATATTGCAAGATTTTTGCCAAGTGTTGAAACCCCGAAGCATTTTGTAAGCTTTAAGAGAAGAATGCTCTGGACAGGAATAATATTATTTCTATTCTTACTTATGGGTTATATTTCTCTTTATGGAATATCAGAAAGAACATACGAAAGATTTACTTTTTTAGAGATGATTCTAGGTTCTTCTATGGGCTCTATAATAAGCTTGGGTATTGGACCGATAGTTACAGCTTCTATCATATTACAACTCTTAGTTGGAGCTAAATTATTGCCTTTAGATTTAACTAAAAAAGAAGATAGAGAGAGATTTCAATCTCTTCAAAAGATATTAACAATAGTTTTTTGTTTTTTAGAAGGTTCTGCTTACGTAATATTTGGAGTAATTCAACCTACCCAACCAACATTAGAAAATATATTGTTAGTAACACTTCAACTTGCTTTTGGCGGATTCATTATTTTACTCATGGATGAGGTAGTATCGAAATGGGGAATAGGAAGCGGAGTTTCTCTCTTTATAGCTGCAGGAGTTTCTCGTTCAATATTTATAAGAATTTTTAATCCATTTAGCTTTGGAGGAGAATATCCAGCAGGATTAATACCACAAGCTATTATAGCAATTGGCAGAGGTGAGATGGAAATTGCGATAGATGCATTACTTCCAGTTTTTGCAACTATTCTTGTATTTTTGATTGTAGTATATGCACAAGGAATAGAAGTTGAGATCCCTCTAGCATTTGGTGCTCTTTCAGGTTTTGGTAAAAGATGGCCATTAAAATTCATTTATACTTCAAATATTCCAATAATATTAACTTCTGCATTGCTTGCTAATCTAATGCTAATTGGCTCTATGACGGCATCAAAAGGCATTCCGATCTTAGGAGAGTTTGATGAAAATAATAATCCTATATCAGGAATATTATACTATTTGTCTCCACCAAGAAATCTTGCGCTTTCTTTAATTCATGGAACATTCACAATAGATATGATCTTTAGGGCATTAGTATATACAATCTTTATTTGCATTTTTGCAACTATATTCTCTGTACTTTGGGTTCAAACATCTGGTATGGATGCGAGAAGCGTTGCAGAGCAAATCCAAAGCATAGGAATGCAAATTCCAGGATTTAGAAGAGACCCAAGAATAATAGAAGAGGTTCTTGCAAGATATATAAATACTCTTGCTATCTTAGGTGGGTTATTCGTTGGATTGCTCGCTTCTTTCGCAGACTTAACAGGAGCTGTAGGAAGTGGGACAGGAATCCTTCTTACGGTTATGATAATATATAACTTTTATGAGCAGATAAGTTTACGATATATGGAGGAGATGCACCCAATGTTAAGAAGCCTTTTCGAGTAAAAGATTGGAAATCAAAAATAAAAGGTAAAAAATTAAAATTATAAAAAATTTCGTTTTTACTTTCTAGGATAGAATTTTTTAGAATCTCTTTCTCTTTGCATAACATTCTCTACAATATACGGGCCTTCCTTCTGTTGGAACAAAAGGAACTTCACATTCTCTTCCACAGTCCGAACAAATCGCTCTGTGCATTTCTCTAGGCCCGAATCTATGTAAAAGGGCTCTCATCTAAATTCACCTACTTCTAACTAAATTTTTAACGCTAACAACATAACACAAAGAATTAGAAATTCTTTATGTTATGTTAAATTTAGCGTTTCTATAATCTTAGTTAGAAAAGCTTATAAACTTGATTTTTTCGACTTTTAAGACATTTAAACATGTTTTAAAGGCGATTTTATTAAAAATTTTTCAAAATTTTAGCATCTAAGAAATGAAAAAAACAATGAGCTAAGAAAACAATAATCAATGGGATCGATAAAGAATTTTTCTAGATTTCTAACACTAATAATGAAACAAATGAGAACATATAAAAGAGCCGCGTGCCCGCTGCTAAGCGAGCACGACTCAATTTTATTTTCTTTGCTCTCTAAATAAAATTTTCAATAGAAAGATTTTAATTTTTTTCTTTATTTTTTGCTAGCTTTATTTCTTACGAATCTTTTCAGAGTAATTATTTTTAGTCCTCTATTTGAAAATCAATTCTAATCTTCCAGGTTCTTACACCAAATGGCAATACCTTTCTTTTTTCTAGAATTCTAAAGTTTTTGCCAGCAGATTTACATATAGAGAATATCTTATCTTCCCATTTATCGTACAAATTTTTCTCCTCTCCAATAGCGTAAAAAAAGCAAACACCACCTTTTCTTAGACAAGATATTGCATCTTCTAGATATTTCCACCCATCTTCTGGTAGTGGCATAATTACAAAATCTGCAAAATTTCTATATTCCTTACTCTTTTCTTTTACATCACCCAAAATTGCACGTACGTTTTTTACCTTGTTTAGTTTTATATTCTCTTTAAAATACTTTATTGCAACTCTATTTTTTTCTATTCCAACAATTTCTTTCACTGTACATTTTTTTGAGATTATAATAGGATAAGGTCCAATGCCTGCGAAAAAAACAAGCACTTTCTCACCAAGATTATTCTGAAATTTTTTATACTCATTAATTTTTTCAGCAACTCTAACTCTTTCTGTAGCTTCTCGCGGAGAAAAATAAACTCTTCTTACATTAAGTTTGAATAAGCATCCATATTCTTTATGCGTAGTTACTGATATATTTCTTCCAGAAACTAATTTTAGCTTTCTCAATCTGAACTCTCCCTCTCTTCCAGAAACTTTTTTATACACTGCTATAACATTTTTATGTCTTTTCATTATTTCTTCCGCTATCCTTTTATCATCTTCTTTATCTTTTGGCTCAAATATTGCTACATTTCCGATTATATCAAAAGACGTCATTTCTCATTACCACACCTTTAAATCTTCTTAATTACTTCTTTACTATCTTTGAGAAAGATTAAATTCCAAACTTTAATTAAATCTTTTTTATTTTAGGCCCATCTTTAGTGTCTTCTATTAAATATCCCATTTTCTTTAATTCTTCTCTTATTTTGTCTGCCTCATCAAATTTTTTCTCTTTCCTCAAAATTTCCCTCTTTTCTACGAGTTTTTTAACATATTCAGGTATTTCGCCTTCTACAATCAAATCTAATGCAAATACCTTATCCATCTCTTTAATAGTTGCCAATTTTCCTTTTGCTTTCTTATCTCTGACAAGTTTCCATAAAGTTTGTAGAGCCTTTGGAGTATTTAGATCATCATTAATAAATTTTTCAAACTCTTTTAGATATTTTTTATTTATTTTATTATTCTTTTCTTTCGTTGAAATCTCAAAAATAAGAGACTTTAACTTAAAGTATGATTCTTGGGCTTCTTTCAATTTTTCTAGAGAAAAATCCAATGTTTTTCTATAGTGAGCAGAAAGAACAAAGTAGCGATACGCTAGCGGATGAAAACCCATCTTTTCAAGATCACTTAATGTATAAAGACCTCCTTTGCTCTTACTTATCTTTTCTCCTTTGAATGTAAGAAATCTTGCATGTAGCCAATATCTAACCCAAGGCTTTTTTCCGAACGCAACCTCTGATTGAGCAATCTCATTAGTATGATGTATATGAATATGATCTTCGCCACCAGTATGTATATCAAATTGCTCTCCTAAATATTTGCTTGACATAGCGCTACACTCTATATGCCAGCCAGGATAACCTATGCCCCAAGGGCTTTCCCACTCTTGCTGTCTTATACCAGGTTTTTCAGAAAACTTCCACAAAGCAAAATCTGTAGGATTTCTTTTTTCTTTTATCGGAACCCTTTTTCCAGGAAGCAAACCTTTTTTATCCAATCTTGCAAGTTTTCCATAATCTTCAAGTTTTGATGTATCAAAGTATATTCCATCGCTTGTTCTATATGTGAAGCCCTTTTCTTCTATCTTTTTTATTAGCTCTATTTGCTCTTTTATATGTTCGCTTGCTTTACACCAAATTGTTGGAGGAAGAATATTTAGCTTTTTCAAATCTTCCATGAATATTTTTGTATAATATTC
>JAWBTS010000023.1:0-9778 GCA_039000375.1 Candidatus Aenigmatarchaeota archaeon
CTTTTTGCTATCTATAACTTCTCCATCTTTATAATTTATTACGCTTCCAGTAGTGCTTTTAACTTCTAAAAGCTTTTGAACATCTAAACCTTTAGGGTTATAAATACAACCTTTACTATCGCTTACAGCTATTATTTTTGCTCCACTTTCACTAAGGAATTTTGCAGTGAAGCTTCCAACATTTCCAAAGCCATCGATAGCAACTTTAGTATTATTTACATCCAAATTTATGAAATCAATAGCAACCAAAGTAGCTTGCGCAACCCCAAAGCCAGTAGAACCAAGTTCATGAGGCAAGCCCCCAAGTTCCTTAGGTTTTCCTGTGCAGGAGTCTAAGCATCCGTTTGCCTCTACAAACCATCTCATCTCTTCTTCTCCTGTATTAACATCAGGACCAGCTATGTAACGAGAAGGACAAAGCTCCTTTATTGCGTTTGCGAATCCTTGAATTAGCAGCTTTTTCTCTTCTTTATTCTTTGTATCAGAAACTATACCAGATTTTCCTCCCCCAAAAGGAAGGTCTGCTAAAGCATTTTTAAGTGTCATCGCTCTTGCCAATCTGAAAATCTCTTCTACGGTAACGCTTGATGTCATTCTTATTCCTCCTTTTGCTACCCCCCTTTTCGTATTATCTATTACCAATATTCCTCTGAGACCAATTTTTTTATTATAAACTTCAACGACAAGCTCTGGACCAATCTCATCGGAATCGAAATGCATATTTGCAAGCTTCATGCCATCACCGAAATAAATCTTTGCATTATTATTCTTTAGAAATTCTTTTTTCTAATAATCTTAAATATCTTAGTATTAAAAATGAAAGGATCGTCAAAAATGTTGCAAGTAAAATTTCTCCCAACCCAATTACTATTCCTAAGACGGCAACAAATAGAATGCTTGCAGCAGTTGTAATACCAACTACTTGCTTTCGCTGAGCTATTATGCTTCCTGCTCCAATGAAGCCTACTCCAGTTATTATTCCTTGAATTATTCTTGCATAGTCATTAGGAATATGATTTTTAGTTATTATTACTAAGGCACATGCAGAAATGCAAACTAATACGTGAGTTCTTAACCCAGCTGGCTTATGTCTTTTTTCTCTTTCCCAACCTATTATGCTGCTTAGTAAAAGAGCAATTAAAATTAGAAATGTATCATACAAAATTGCAAAATTTACTAGGCTTTTAATCATTTCCATATTCTCACTTAATAACTAATAATAAAATTAATAATTTCGAAAAATTAAATTATTAATTAAAGTGGAATATTTAGAAATGTTTTGGTATGATTAGAAAAGGAAAAAATTTTTATGTTGAAAATTATAAAAAAGCGATAGAACTTTATAGTAAAGGCTATAGCATAAAAGATATTGCAAGCATTTTAGGAATAAGCTATTCGGCTTGCTACGCTTGGATTTTTAAAAAAAGAATACCGAAAAAAGATATAGCAACAAAATTCTATGAATTTTTAAAGGTGCACGGCCCTTCTCCTATCATAGAGATAAAGAAAGAATTCTCGAAGCATTCTGACGTATATTTAGAAGCAAAGGAAAGAGGTTTTAAAATAATGAGATACAGATTACCAAGAATTTTAAAAGGCTATTCTATATGGTATTATTTAGAAGGACAGGAAAAAGAATTGATAAATAGGGTAAAAGATATAATAAATAAGAGAGAAGAATTAAAAGAAAAGCTAGCTGAAGAGATTTTTAAAAATATAAATCTTGTGGTTTAAATGTTAAACAAAATTAAAAGAGAAGAAAAGATTATGGAAATAAAAATTAAAAAATCAAAGACAAAAAAATCTGCTCTAAAAAAATTGGGAATGGAAGAAGAGATCATTGAGAAAAAATTATTTTACGAGCCAAATCTTAAAGATTATGAAAAAACTAAGAGAATTTTCTCTTGGAGTAAAGCAATAAGAGAGTTTTCTAAAAATGAAAATTTAAATGCCGCGTATATTGCATTAGATAAGCATATAAAAACATGGAGAAAAAATAAAATAGCTTTAATAGTAGAGGATGAGAATGAAAAAATAGAAAAGCTATCATTCCTCGATTTATATAAGCTAAGCAATAGGTTTGCAAATCTTCTAAAAGAGCTTGGAATAAAAAAGAGAGATAGATGCTTTATATTTTTGCCAAGAGTTCCAGAGGTTCATATTGCTTTTTATGGAATAATAAAAAACCTAGGAATCGCTAGTAATATTTTCGCTGCTTTTGGTGTACAAGGATTAAAAGATCGATTAGATGATAGCGAAGCTAGATTTGTTATAACAAATAGCGAGCTCAAAAAAAGGATTTATGAAGCAGAACCAAAAACACTTGAATATATAATAGATATAGATGGCGATGTGAATAAAGAAAGTAAGTATCATGAAATAAATTATAAAGAAGAGATGAAAACAAAATCTTCTTATTTCGAAATTCCTAAAACAAGCTTAGAAGATTATTGCTTTATGCTTTATACTTCTGGAACGACAGGAAAGCCAAAAGGCGTTGTTCATGTGCACGAAGCTTTATTGGTTGGCATGCTAACAGCAAATTGGGTTCTTGATTTAAAGGATGAAGATATTTATTGGTGTACAGCAGATCATGGATGGGTTACAGGCACTATGTACGGAATTCTTGCAAACCTTGCGTTGGGAGCAACATCAATCATCTACAATGGAAGGTTTAATGCTGAAAAATGGTATTCTATAATAGAGAAACATCAAGTAAGCGTTTGGTATACAGCTCCTACTGCAATAAGAATGTTAGAAAAAGAAGGAGAAATTTATAAAAAATATGACTTATCATCTCTTCGCCATCTTTGTAGCGTTGGCGAGCCATTAAATCCTGAACCAATAAAATGGGGTTTAAAAGCATTTGGCTTACCTTTCCATGATACTTGGTGGCAAACAGAAACAGGAGGAATACTTATTGCAAACTATCCTTGTATGCCAATAAAGCTTGGAAGTATGGGAAAACCAATTCCTGGAATTAAAGCTGATATAGTAGATGATAAAGGAAATGTTTTGAAAGAGTATCAGCTCGGAAACCTAGCAATAAAGCCCTCATGGCCTTCTATGATGAGGGAGATATGGAAGAACGAAGAAAAATATAAGAGCTATTTTGTTAAAGGCTGGTATATAACAGGCGACTTGGCATACAAAGATAAAGATGGATATTTTTGGTTTGTGGGAAGAGCAGATGATGTAATAAAAACAAGTGGAGAAAGGGTTGGGCCTTTTGAGGTAGAGTCAGCATTAGTAGCTCATGAAGCAGTAGCAGAAGCTGCTGTAATAGGAAAGCCAGATCCTTTGAGAGGAGAGATAATAAAAGCGTTTTTAATTTTGAAAAAAGGCTATAAGCCAAGTAAAGAGCTTGAAGAAGATATAAAGCAGTTTGTGAAGAAAATGCTTGCTGGCCACGCTTATCCAAGAGAGATAGAGTTTGTAGATTCATTACCAAAGACAAGAAGCGGTAAAATAGCGCGAAGAGTTCTAAAGGCAAGAGAGCTTGGCTTAGATGTTGGAGATATATCTACGATAGAAGAGTATTGAGTTAGATCAAATAGAGAGCAAAAATTCTAAAGAGCAAACAATTCTCAAAATATGTAGGAAATAATTATCTCATTCAAAAGGTCAAATATTTATTTTAGATCTCAAAGCCATAGCTTCAGCCTCTCCAATAGCTAATAACTCTGCTATAGTTTCTTTTGTTATTATCTTTGCATTTATACTTAGAGATTTCATCTCCATGTAAGCCTTAAGAAGCAAAAATTCTATCGTCTCTTTTGTTGGATACCAAGTATTTATTGAGATATTTATCATCTCTTCAACAGCATTTCTAATTCTTTTTATTGTTTCCTCTTCATCTATATGCAAAATTTCTTTATCATAAACAATTCCGTTTTCACAAATAGCTACAACATTAAGACCAATCTCCATTGGCATTATTTTTAGCATATTTAGAACAGAAGCAATCTCTTCTGTAATTACATCACCCTTTTTACATATAATTTGATCTGATAGTATAGAAATCTTACCTCCCTCTACCTTAGTTTTTATTTTCAATTTTTGAAGAGCAGTAATAGCAGGTCCTGGTGGTAAATCTGTTTTTCCAGCTTTTACTTCAATATCCTTTGGTGCTATATCGCCAACCTTAGCAGGAGCAGGTGTTTTATTCTTTTCTATTAGCTTATATAATTTAAATGGATCAAGATTTGAAAATATTAGTGCAGGATACGCGCTTATTTTTTCTTTTATTTTTTTCCAATCTTCTCTGCTATCCAAAACCCTTTCTATTACTGCTTTTGGTGCAACCTTTATTATTGCATTTTCTTTTAGAATTTTTCTTATCTTTTGAAAAGAACTTGCTGGAAACTTATAAAGATTAACTATTCCAACAACTCTATAATTCTTTGCGATTTCATTTATTTCTTTTACTAATCTTATCTTTTCTTCTCTTTTCATGTAATATCACTAGACAAAATCCAAATCTATCTTTATTGGTTTACTCATAGTTTTTTTAATCATCACGTTTTTTATTTGTGCCTTTCCTTTTGGAAGAGATGCTATAACATCTTTTACAGCAGCTATTATATTACTCTTTATATGCTCTAATGGCATGCCTTCTTTTCCAACAGGTATTTGAATATTGAGTTCAGATCTTAAAGCAAATCTTACACTTCTTTCCTTAATCTTTACTATTTTTTCAATCTCTTCATCAGAAGCGTTTGGCGGAATTGGTTGTGGCATTTTATTTTTTGGGGCGAGATATTTTCCTAAGGCTTTACCAATGATCGGCATTAGCGTTGGAGTTGCCAAAAAGAAATCATAACTTTTTGCAAATTTTTTAGCTTCTTTCTTATTACTTCCAATTGCTTCAATCTTTTCTTTTGTGAATCCTCTCTTCTCAGAAATTACACAAACAGATGCTGGTTTTCCCTTTCCATATGGAAGGGCTATCTCTTTTTTTATCTTATTCTCTGGTTTAGAAAGGTCTATGTTTTTCAAATTTATTATCAAATCATAAGTTTGCTCAAAATTTCTTTTTTTATCTTCCAATTCTTTTAAGGCTTCATCTATCTTCATTTTATTTCCCTCCTACCTTTTAGGTAGTTCGAACGGGATTTTGGTTTCGAGCTTCTCAAATCTCGTGGATTAAAAATCTGTGGATTAAAATAAAACTCTAACAAAAATTTTTAAAATTTTTCAATTGCTTTTATTCTTTCTTTTCATGTTTTATTAAGTCCTCTAAGTAAGATATATAGTTTGCTAAAGAGCTCTTTATTTCATACATTCTATTCTCTATGTCTATTATCTTTTTTGCAATATCTCTATAATTGCTTTCTATCTTTTCTTCGGTTGCTTTTAATTTTTCCATGAAGCTCTTTTCTCTTTCTTCTAATTTCGAGTTGAAATCCTCTTCTATTTTATAAAGCCCTATTCTTAACTCTTCCCTAATGTCTAAAACCCTGTTTGCGATCCTTTCAAGTTGTTCTGATATTTTGAATAATTGCATAAGCTTTTTTTCTATTGTTTCTATTTTCAAGTCAAAATCAACTTTGTAAAGAAGAACTATAATCATTATTATAAGAAAAGACGATGCAATGCTCCATAGATTAAGAAATTTCACTATTATCAGAACTAGTAAGCACAAATTAAGCAAAAATGCAATCTTTTCGTAAATTTTCATGATACTCAATCCCCTATTTAATTATAAAAATAATCACTATAAAGTTATAACTAAAATAAAACTTTTAAATATTTCCATCAAGATTAGAATCATGAAAAAAGCAGAAGATTTTCTATATGTTAGCACAAGCTTTGCGTATAATTATCCATTAGAGGAAGCGAATGTTATCTTTATAGGGGTGCCTTTTTCTTCTACATCTATAAGCAAAGATAGCAAATATGCACCAACTCTAGTGAGAGAAGCGATGAAGCTGATAGAAGGATATTCTAAAAAATTTGATTTGAATATATTTAAGGCGATTAAGTTTTGCGATTTAGGAAATTTGGAGGTTGTTCAAGGAAATTATATTAAGACGGCAGATAGAATAATTGAAACAATCAAAGAGATAAGAGAAAGAAATTCTAAGGCTTTTTTAATATTTATTGGCGGCGAGCATTTAATTACTCTTCCTATTATAGAAGCTTTGAGTCCAAAAAGCATTATAAGTTTTGACGCTCACTGCGACGCAAGAAAAGAATATCTTGGAGAAGAATTTACTCATGCAACTTGGGCTTTTCATGCAGCAAAAAAAGCAAAGATATATTATTACGGTGTGAGAAGCTTCTCTGAAGAAGAGAAAGATAATTTTGATTTTAATCCTTTAGAAGAAGAGAAGATAGAAGATCCTGTTTATCTAACAATCGATATAGATGTCTTTGACCCTTGCTATATTGATACAGGATTTCCAACATTTGGGGAAAGCGGCAAAGGAATTTCTCCAAAAGAATTTTTTAACATCATAGAAAATATAATAAAATCTCAAAAGCTTATCGCTTTGGATATTGTTGAGATATCTGATAACAAAATTCCTTCAAAAACAGCAATGCTTGCAAGCGAAATAATAAAAGAGGTTTTAGCTGCAATGAAATTTTTTAATAAAATTTAGAATTTATTTGTTTTAAGGTTTGTTACCATCTTTATTTTCTTATAATTATCATTTTTTCGATTGTATTACTTTTATATCATCTTAACCTTATGATTCATTTTCCTTTTATCATTAATCTTTCTTATTTACCTTTTTCCTTTTTTTTCTTTTCTCTACTTTTTACCTTTTTCCTTCTTCTTTATCTCTTTCTTTTCTGCTTCGATCCATTTTAAAGCTCCAAGCATGGGCTGACGCATCGTAAGGGCTATTCTTGTCTTTTCTTTTAGAGAAGATATACTTACAACCCTTGCTCTAACAACTTCTCCTTCCTGCAACTTTCTTTTTGTTTTCTTTCCAACAAATATAGAATTCTTTTGATCATAAATTATTTTATCATTCATAATCTGTGAGATATGCACAAAAGTGTCAAGAGAAGCTACTCTAACAAAAGCACCTATTTCTGTAATATCTACTACAATACCATAAACAACCTCTTGCTCCTCTAAAGAGAATACCAAAGCATCGAAAACAACAGGGAAATGAATCATTGGATCCTCTGGTACAATTTCTCCTTCTCCAAACTCAACTATTTTTATAATCGCAAGTATAGTTCCAATATTTTCATAGGTTTTTCCTTCTATTTGATTTTTTATGCCAATTTTTAAAGCTTCTTCTATATTATCTAAGCTAAGAAACTTTGGATCTACTTTTACAATTTCTTTCAATGTTGCAATCTTAAACATTTTAGCATCACTATCTTTCTAATATCAAATATTTCTTCTGTCTTAATCTTATAATATTTACTCCTTTTGCTTTTAATCTTTTTATTAATTTCTTATCATTTGTTACTACAGCATCGCTAGGAGTTGCAATATTTAATATAGCTTCATCGGCAGAACATTGTAAACTTGTTTTAATAATCTTAAAATTGTAATGCCTTAAAAGACTGAGCGCAAGTTTTGAATTTTTGTCTTTCATACTTTTGAGCTCTTTTATTGTATTTTCTAAAACTATTGGCTCGCCAAAATTTGCAAACTCTTCAAGCTTTTTCTTTAGATTTTTTATAGTTAGAATGGCATTGGTATCGATTATAATCATAGATAGATTATTTTTTCAAAGTTTCTAATTTTTTGCATAAAATATTTCTCTATTTTAAAATTTTACTATGAGAATTAAAGCCAAATTAATAAAAATAACAAATTTAATAATAAGATTCAAACTCTATAACTATGAAAGCCACTCTATTCCTATGCTTGCTTTGCATCCTTACCTATATTTTTCTAGGCCTTTTAAACTTTCTTTATTCTATAGAAATTGTTGAGAAATTTGTTGAATTTTATGGATTTTCTCTTAATAATCTTAAAGAAAGACCATATGTTTTGCTTACATCTATTTTTATTCATGGAAATATAGAACATTTGATTTCAAATTTGCTAGTGCTTTTATTTTTTGGAATTGCGGTAGAAGACGAGATTGGCGCAAAGAAAATGCTTATTATATTTTTTTCCGGTGCGATCGCAGGAGATTTGCTTTCAATTTTATTCTATCCACCTCATATAGTTTCTATAGGAGCATCTGCAGGTATATTTGCTTTAGTTGGCTTTGGCATGATAATAAGACCTCTTGATCTAAGCTTCTATCCACCATTCTATATCATTCCTTTAGGTTTGTTAGGAATTTTATATGCAATTTATAACATCATAGGATTTGTTTTCGGAGTAGGTAACGTATCCTATATTGCTCATTTCGGAGGCTTGCTTACAGGTGTCGCTTTTGCATATCGACACAAAAATTGGAAAAAAGGCCTAAAGATAATTTTATTAATGGTAGTAATGATGATTATAATTCCTTTGATAATTATCTATTTGCTTAACCTTTGATCGCTATTTTTCAATATCTTGACAAGCTCTATTTGAAATATTATTTATAAAGTTAGGAGTAGTAATTTACTAAGAATCGCTAAGTTTTTAAATCTGAAAAATAATAAAATTAAGACAAACAAAAATAATAATTTAAAATGGTAGATAAGAATGCCATATACATTTACTCCGAAAGAAAGGCATGCAAAAGCATATTCTTGGCTAAATATATCACAAAAGGATGCAAAAGTAATTTGTAGAGTTATAAGAAAAAAGAAGCTTAAGGTAGTGAAAAGGCTTCTCGAAGATTTAATAGCTAAGAGAAGAAGTTTGAAAGGAAAATATTACACGAAAGCTGTAACTGAAATAAAAAAATTGCTTGAAAGTTGTGAGAAAAATGCTAAAGCTCTTGGTCTAGATTTTGATAAATTATTTGTTTATGCATCATCTCACAAAGGACCTACTGTAGCGAGAAGGAGAAGAAAGTATGAACATGGTAGATTGATGAAATCAACAAACGTTGAGATAATTCTTGTTGAAAAAGGAAAAGGTAAGAAGAATATTAAAAAAGAAGAAAAGAAATAAAATAATGAGAATAATTTTTAAGTAATTCACCTTTCTAAAAATCTTTGAACTAAAAGAGAGTAAATCAAAATACCTGAGAGATATCCTAATAACGATATCATAGAAAGATGAATCTTATTATTTTCTATTTTTGAGTATAACAACATAATTAATAATTTACATTCTGGATCTGAAGAGGATACACAAGCCTTAGCTAATCTTTCTTCAACTTTTATATAATCTAAAAAGTTTCTTGTATAGCTAAATAGTATTCCTGAAAAATAAAATGTAAACATGAAGATAAAAAAAGATAATATTAATCCCTGAGCTATACTTTTCTTAATAAAATTCTTTTTTTCTCCCTTTTGCATAATGTATGCTGAGCAAATTCCAAATAAGAATGGAAAAATGAATATGAGATAAAAGCCCAAAAAATGAGCAGCAAGAAAAATTCTTAATATTGGCACTGTAAAAGCTACAAAAATAGAGATAAATATCAAAACCAAAATTTCTCTTACGTTAATTTTTGGCATAATCTTATTTTATTTTCTTAATTTAAAAATAATTGAAAAATTAAAAGAACTTATACTGAAGAATTAAAAGAACTTCATGTTTTATAAGATTTGTGACATGAGAATAGAAGAGGAAAAGAGAAGGCTTAGGGAAATTATTTGGAATTTATTAGAAAAAGAGAATGTTGCAAGATTTCCATTTCCTATAAAAGGAAGAATACCAAACTTTGAAGGAGTTGAAAAAGCTGCAAAGCTTTTA
>JAWBTS010000024.1:0-9642 GCA_039000375.1 Candidatus Aenigmatarchaeota archaeon
ATATTGTTATGATACTGATAATGGAATAGATATTTATACGAAGGGCTATGTTTACGGATATTGGAATGGAAGTTATTACCATTATTCCGATTATTGTTATTGGAGTGGCTCTACTTATTGGATTAGGGAATATTATTGCCTAATGAATAATCAGCCTTACATTATAGAATATCCTTGTCCTCAAGGATGCTATGATGGTAGATGCTTACCAGGGATAACAACTACTACGACAACGATTTCTACAACTATTCCACCAAGCTGTAAAGGAAGATGCGGAAGCTATAATCCTCAAGCGCCTTGTCAATGTGATAGTTATTGCCATCTATATAAAGGAAGTGATAGTTGTTGTTCTGACATCTGTACATATTGTCCAACCCACCCTGCTTGTAGCAAGGTTACAACCACGACAACGATTATTCCTAACTATTGCAACGATACAGATGGAGGATATAATATTTATCAAAAAGGTTATGTTTCAGGATACTCTTATGGAAGTTATTATAACTATGTTGATTACTGCTCCGGAAACTATGTAGTTGAATATTATTGTAGCGGTAATTATCCATATTCGTTAAGTGAGTATTGTTTACAAGGTTGTTTTGATGGAAGATGTTTGAAGAGTGGCATAACTACTACAACAACAATTATTCCAACAACTATTTTAACAACAATCACAACTACTATTCCTAACACTTGTAAAGATACAGATGGAGGATATAACATTTATATTTCTGGCTCAATTTATGGATATTACAACTCTAAGTACTTTACTGCAAGTGATTATTGCTCTGGAAACTATTTGAATGAGTATTATTGCTATAATAACACACCAGCATCTGGTATTTCATACTGTCAATATGGTTGCTCTTATGGTGCGTGCAAAACTTCTCCAACAGGCAAGATAATTGCAGAAAAAACTTGGATTCAGAGAATCCTAGAAAGGATTTTCAGATTAAGATAATATCCATAATGAAACAAAAATTGACAAGAATAAAATTAAAAGGTTAGATGAAACGATAGAAAATAAATAAAGAAAATAGATCTACTAATTCTCCAATCATAAATCAAATAGAAAATGCAAATAAATTTAACAAAAATAAATTCAACTGTCTTGTCTGGCTAATTATTAAATAGTGCTATTTTTTCCATATTATTTTGCTGCTTATGAAGAGCTACTGTTTATGAAGAGGCGCTAGCGATTTCTTGTAGTGTACTCGGTCTATTATCTCTTCTAATAGAGGCACTATACTTACTTGCGTTAACCAATCTTTATTCTCTTCTAAATACCATTCGCTTCTAGGTATTGTGTCTGTTACTATTACTCTTTCTATCGGAGAGTTTCTTAATCTATATTCTGCCGGCTCCAAAGTATAAAATCTTTCTTCTCTAGTATCTTCTGCTATAATTCTATAAGTCCTTGGCTCAAATCCATTATATTGTAAAATTCTTTGTAAATCTTCTTTCAAGTCCTCCTTATCTTTTTCAAATGATT
Organism: Candidatus Aenigmatarchaeota archaeon; assembly: GCA_039000375.1. GTDB lineage: Archaea > Aenigmatarchaeota > Aenigmatarchaeia > GW2011-AR5 > JAHLMP01 > JAHLMP01. The sequence goes on from JAWBTS010000024.1 coordinate 1,493, forward strand.
CTATATATATTGTTTCTACTGGCTCTTCTTTTTCATTTGCCTTTCTTATCTTCTTTGAAAATATTCCATGAGTCATTACAACATAAATGCTATTAGCCCCTTTTTCTTCACAAAGTCTTGCAGCTTCTATTACAGTTCCGCCAGTATCTAATATATCATCTACAATAACCGCATTTTTATCTTTCACATCTCCTAACAAATACTTTGCCATAGCTTCTCCTGGGGATGGTCTAACTTTATAGATTATTGCAAAGTTTCCTATTCCAACCTCATCTGCAAACTTTTCTGCATAACCCGCTCTACCTAAATCTGGAGCTACAATGACAAAATCCTCTTTTTTATCATTACTTTCTTTCACAAGTTCATCTATATATTTCCTAAAGAATTTTGTAGGAAGGAATGAGTCAAAAGGAATTCTAAAAGCTGAGTATATCGCCTTATTATGTATATGTATAGATGCTACATAATCCCAACCATCGTTTTCAAATGTTTCTGCTACCTTTCTAATGTTAATAGAAGTTCTTCCTTCTGGCTTATCTGAACGCATAAATCCAAGATAGGTTGGTATTGCTATCTTTCTTTCTGGTACGGCGCATCTTAAAGCATCTGCTACAAACATAGTTTCGACAAGCCTTCCTTTCGGATCTGGATAAAAAGGACAAATGTAGAATACATCGGCATCTCTTACACTTTCTTTCAACTCAGGAAGAATCTCTGTATCATTAAATCTCTGGATATTTATTAAATCTTGGTCAAGCCCCATATCCTCACAAATCTTTTCAGCAAGCTTTTTTCCTGTTTTGTTTGCAAGCACGACTAATCTTGAGTTGCTCATAATTTCTACTTCGTGACAAATATTTTAAGATTGTATTAATATATAAATTCAGAAATTTTGGTTTCATTCTTATTTCAAATTTTATTCAATATTTTCATCATTTCTCTAGCATTCTTTAGCATCGCATGATTATTGTTAAAGAACACATAAACTTTTGTTGGCTTTGTTTTCAAGATATTCTTTGCAATCTCTTTCAATTCTTCTTGGCTATACTCGTGACGATACCAAGCACTTCTTCCATGCATTCGTAAATATACAATCTCGTGAGTTTTGTATATATCTCTAGGCAACTTTGGAGCATCTACACTAACTACAACAAATCCAAGCTTTTCTGCCCATCTTATTTCCTTTTCTTTAAACCATTCCAAATTTCTAAATTCTATTGCAAATTTTATTTTGTCTTTTTTCAACTTTTTCACTTTTTTGATAAAATCTTCTATCGACTTTTTAGATTCTGGTTTCATAGAAGGTGGTAGTTGAAATAAATAAAAATCTATGCTTTGTTCAAGAGGAGAAAAGATTTCTTCGAATCTTTTCCATGCCTCTAAAGAATCTTTTTCAAATCTATTTATATGCGTAATTATTTTATTAACCTTAACCACCCATCTTAAATCACTTGCTTTTTTGCTCCATCCTTTAATTACGCTTGGAAAAGGAAAGCGATAGAAACTCATGTTAAGCTCTATTGCATTAAGCTTAGAATGCTTTGCATACCACTCTAAGTTTCCTCCTTCGTTCCAGCTATATGCCCAGCCAGAAGTCCCAACAAATACTTGCATAATGAATATTTATTTTTTGAAAATAAAATTTATTCAATGGTTAGAAAATTAACAAAAATTTGTGAAAAAGATGAGAAAAGTAAAGATGATATAGAAAAAATTCTAATGGAGAAAAAGAGTTTAATAGATTCATTAATAGAAAAATATATTCCAAGAGTTTTCAATAAAACAAATATAAAAAATTTTGTAGAAAGAGAAGACGTTGACACATTTTCTTGCAACGAAGGAATTGCAAAGCCGATCTACGAACTTTTGGATAGAGGCGGAAAAAGATGGAGACCTACACTTTTCTTGTTAATAGTAGAAGCTTTAGGCGGAAATTTAAAAAAGCTACAAGATTTTTGTATAGTACCAGAGCTTATTCATAACGGAACTCTAATTGTTGATGACGTTGAAGATTATTCAGAGCTAAGAAGAGGTAAGCCAACAATCCATAAAATTTTCGGTATAGATATAGCAATTAATGCTGGAAACGCTCTTTATTTTATGCCATTGATAGTTTTCTTGAAAAATAGAAACAAGGTAGATGAGAAAATCCTCTTAAGGGCGTATGAAGTTTATATAGAAGAGATGATTAACATAAGCTTTGGACAAGCAATAGATATAGTATGGCATAAAGGCATAAAGAGAGACGAAGAAATAAAAGAAGAAGAATATTTAACGATGTGCGCATTAAAAACCGGAACACTTGCAAGAATGAGCGCTAGGTTAGCGGCAACCCTTTGCGGAGCCAGTGAAAATTTAGTAGAAAAGCTTGGAAGGTTTGCGGAATCCTTAGGTATTGCTTTTCAAATCCAGGACGATATTCTTGATGTGACTTCTCCAGAATCTATAGGAAAAGAGTATGGAAATGATATAAAAGAAGGAAAGAGAACTTTAATGGTTATTTACACATTGAGGAGAGCAAATAAAAAAGATAAAGAAAGGTTGATAGAAATTTTGAATAAGCATACTGATGACATGGAAGAAAGAAAGGAAGCGATAAATATATTGAATAAATATCACGCAATAGAATATGCTCAAGAAGTTGCAAGAGAAATCATTAAAAAAGCTTGGAATGATGTCGAGAAAGTTTTGCCAGAGAGCGAAGCAAAGAATAAAATAAGAGCTTTTGCAAATTACATGATAGAAAGAAAGAGATGATTTTATTTATCTGAGAGAAGGTGTGAAATATCTCTAGCACATTTTCTTGTTATAGTTATAAGGATTATGAAAAGTATAAAATCCAAGTTTCTTAATATCTATTTTAACCTATTATTTCATCTTTAGCCTCTATCTCAAATCCTTCCTAACCTTTTCAACAATCTCATTTACTAGTTTTTCTCTTTCGCTAAATGAAAGGTTTGTTATGTCTATAGCATTAAAATCATTTGCCAAGCTTCTATGAACGCTTGCTATCAGATTTTTCTTATTCTTTAAATTTTCTAAGATAGCTCTAAATTTTTCAGAAAGCAGTTCCATTTTTCCAATTTCATCTATGATAATAACTTCTCCATTTTCAATTCCTTTTAAACCAATCTCTTCAAATTCCTTTATATTTACAAAATATTTTCCAAACTTTTTGCTTTCTTTCATCTCTTTTATAGATGCAAATACACCTTCTTCATTAGTAGCAAGGTTAATAATTCTAAATCCTACTCTTTTGTTATCTTTTCTAAGTTCTGGTGTTACAAATCCTGAAACTTTTATTCCTTCAGAATTTAATCTTTCTGCTATTTTTTGAATTAATGTGGACTTTCCACAACCAGGAAGCCCTGTTATGAATATTCCCATATTTTAATTTTGTTGCAATACATTAAATTTAATATTTTACCACTATAAAATAATTATGAACTACAAAACAATCGTCTCTGATTGGAATGGCACAATTTTTTATGATGCTACAGATGAAGAAATTCATAGAGAGTTTGCTTACGAATTGTTGAGATCTTCTGCCAAAAGTGTAATAGCCAGCACTAGAGAATCTTTCGAAACTTTTATAAAAGTGATAAATAGTGGACGAAAAATAATGAAAAAATACAAGGAATATAACAAAACTAGAGCAAGAAAAGATATTGAAGCTAATGAAAAGATCAAGAGAATTAAAGAGATTGCAAATGAGATATACGAAATTTTTAATAGTAATATATTGATTGGAAGAACAGAAGAATTTGTAGATAGAGTAATTGAAAATTATGCAAAAAGAAATAAAGATAGAATAGATAGAAGAGTTCTCAATCCTATTAGAAATGCTCATTCAAAAGGAAAAGGAACTTTTATAATTTCCGGATCTTACCAAAAATGCATTAAAAGAATTTTATATCTAAGCAATTACATAAGCGCTTTTGATGAAATTATAGGAACAAAGATTCGAGAATATTGTGGAATAGTAACAAATGTAGATGAAGCTTCGAGAAAAAGAAAAAGAGATTTGTTTATACAAAAATTTTTTAATGAGCTTGGATTGAGAGAAAATGATATTATCTATCTAGGAGATTGTGAATTTGATTTAGAAATTGGAGAAATGCTTCCAGAAGGTAATTTCATTGTTCCATTTCTTGCAACAGATGAGTTTAAAGAGCTAGCCTCTCGTTATTGCAAAGCTTTTGTGCCAGAATCAGAAAGCGATTTGGCTATGTATCTTGAAGCTAAGAGATAAATCGTCGATAAAATTAAATTATTTAAAATTCCAATAATTAAAATTCCAATAATGCCCTATCTCCTACAAAGCAATTTTGTTTTTTCATAGATTCATCTCTATATTGGAAAGCGATGAAAAGCTCTGTTACGAAGAGTGGCTTGCCGCTCCAAAGTTGGATAGCAATCCTTTACCTCAGAGCTGGCTCTTGACATTTCTCTCAGGTGATGTTATATTTAAATTTTGGGGTAGAAATAATTGTACGAGGTAAAGGGGTGGAAGTTCCATGAAGATTTATAGAAAAGTCCTTATTCTTGGAATTCTCGTCGCCATTCTTGGGATTGCTAGTTGTTTTTGGTTGTCAACAATGTTTCAAAAGGATGAAATCGAATCAATACGGCCATATTTCCCCAAAGAAGGAGAAAAACAAACGCTTAGTGTCACTTCTTGGGAAGGCTCTCCTGAAAATTTTAGGGAGGTTGAAGTAACATTGATAGATTTGGAAACCAATCAAAGTTGGACGAAGCTTACAGATCCTGATTATGGTGCAAGATTTGAAGTTATTGTTGGTAAAAGTTATATGCTTGTTGCTAAATACAAAAGCGATATAGAATCAATTATATTCACAATGAAACCCATAACGAAGATATCGATTAAGATATCTGACAATACTATCGAAAGAATCAAAGTATCTGGGTATGGATGATGTCATTGAAAACATTTTCAGTTTAGAAACGCGAAACGTTGTGATATTCTAGGTGTGTCATTTCCCAAGCCTTTGAACTATAACCTATCTCGATTCTTAGCACGTTTTGTTCATTTGACCAATTCATAACACACCACTTGGGGAAATAGTTATAATCCTCTCTTCCAAAAAGGTCCTTTTTAACTATACCTAACGCATGGTCAAGTTCATGGATTAGATATGCTTTTTTATTTTTTCAAAATCTCTACTTAAATTTTTATGGCATAGCATTGAATCTCATTGGAAAAATGATCAGAATTTTATGAAGTCGAATCCAAGATAGTTCTATTAACTATTTTACTGAATATTCGAGAAGATGGCAAAGCCAGATTAATATTTAGGAGTTGAAACATATTAATATTTAGGAGTTAAGCCGACGTATCTTTGATTATTTGTCTTAAATTTTCTTATCTAGCAGAAATTCACATAGCAAAACTTAATATAAGAAAAGTTTAAAAAACAATAACGTAATAATGATTATTATGATAATGTTTGTCGATAGAAAAGAAGAGCTTGGAAAACTCTTAGAGTTAGCGAAATCTAAAAAGGCAGAGCTAGTCTTGGTTTATGGGAGACGAAGAGTTGGAAAAAGCAGACTTTTGATCGAATTTGCAAAAAAGACAAAAGCTCTTTATTTGCTAGCAGATATGTCAGAAAACATACTCGATATTCTCTCAAAACAAATCAAAGATGAGTTTGTAAAATTTAATACGTGGGATGACTTTTTTGAATTTGTCTATAGAAGTAAATATAAAATTATTATAATAGATGAATTCCAATACCTTTATCAACTTAATAAAGCATGGCCTACAATTGCACAGAGGTGGTGGGAAAAGATAAAAGAAACTGATAAAAAGATAATACTTTGCGGTTCAATAATCTCAACTATATATAAAATTGCCATTGGTTATGGTTCTGCTCTTTATGGTAGAAAGAGTGCAGAAATGCATGTTTTACCTCTAAAATTTAAATTTATCAAAGATTTCTTTCCTAACTATACAATAGAGCAACTAATCAAAGTCTACTCAATACTGGGCGGCATTCCAAGATACTTAGAAGAATTCGATCCAAAACTAAGCATAGAAGAAAATATTAAAAAAAAGATATTGGACAAAACTTCATTTTTATATAACGAGCCTCTTAATCTTTTATTCGAAGAGTTTAGAACCCCAGCTCCGTATACTTCCATTCTTTCAGCTATAACCGATGGTTATGTAAAATTCGCTGAAATAGCTGAAGTTAGCAAAATACAAAGTCATAAGTTACCAAAATATTTAATGACTTTAGAAAGAGTTGGACTTATTGAAAAAGAGATTCCTATAACAGAAAAAAAATTAAAAACAAAAATAACGAGATATAAAATTAAGGATAACTTCTATAAATTTTGGTTTAAGTTCATATTTAAAAATAGATCTATGATAGAGCAAGGTTTACAAAAAGAGGTTTTTGATTCGATCATTCAAGAGTTTAACTCTTATATTGGAAAAGTTTTTGAAGATGTATGTAAAGAATTTCTAATTGAAAAAAGACCTTTTAAATTAACAAAAATTGGAAAATGGTGGCACAAAGATAAAGAGATAGATATTGTTGCTTTAAACGAGAAAACACGAGATATTCTTTTTGCAGAATGTAAATGGCAAGAAAGAGTTGACGCGAGAAAAATCTTAAAAGAACTAAAAGAAAAGGCCTCGCTTGTCAAATGGCCGAGCAAAACACAAACTTATGCTATATTTGCAAAAAGTTTTAAAGAAAAATTCAAAGAGAAAGATGTTTTGCTTTTCGATTTAAAAGATCTTGAGAAAACGTAGCTTTGCCGATTCTTTGATTGGATTTTTTATACTATTTCTTGAATGGGTCTGCCCGGATTTTCACAAGATTTGATTTCATGGTTTTAAATTATTGATTTGTCTTCTCGCTTTGAACCGGGGTCTGGACCTTTTTCGCAGATCAGATCATTTTCGTCCCGAAGGTCCGGTGCTAGACCAAGCTACACCACAGACCCGATGATTAAATAGAGCCAAAATTCGCCAGATCTGATAATTCAATTTAGGTCTCTAAAATTTTTATTATTAGAAGAGATTGTATCAATTTTGTATTTTAGAAAGCTGTAAAAAATCGAAAAATCTTTTTCCAAGAAGTAAAGCCTCGGGAGGGATTCGAACCCTCAACCTTCTGCTTTCTCGCTTATGAGTAAAATTTAGTACTTAAAAATTAGCTACGAGGCAGACGCTCTACCTTTGAGCTACCGAGGCTTTCATAAATTTTTATGTTTTTGAGATTTTAACTAAATTTTTTGAAATTCGACAATATAGTATTCGATTATAAAAGCTTTATATATTCTTAATTTCTAATAAACAAAATTAAATTTTCAATTTAAAACAAAATAGCAAATACTGAAGTGATGAGATGGATATTACAATTTTAATAGGAGGAGAAGCTGGTCTTGGAAGCGCAAGAACGTCTTCAATGTTAGGCAGAGCTTTTACTACTATGGGATATTATGTTTTTAATTACAGAGATTATCCTTCTTTAATTAGGGGTGGGCATAATTTCAATATCTTGCACATCTCTTCTGAGCCAATAGCTTCTTATGATAATAGTTATGATATCATTTTAGCGCTTGATAAAAAAACAATTGAAAAACATGAAAAAAATCTAAAGAAAGATGGTATAATAATTGTAGAGAAGAGTTTAATGAATAACAACGTAAAAACAAGAAGAGACAAAATTATAATTATAGATTCTTCACAAATCATACAAAAATATTCTTTCCCGAATATAATGATAAACAACATATTAGTTGGAGCTCTTTTTAGGATTATGGGTCTTAGTATAGATCCTTTGCTAATAGCAGCAGAGAAAGAATTCAAGAGCAAGGCAGAAAATATAAAAATAGCTATAAAAGAAGGTTACGAAATTGCTAAGAATTTTAGTAAAAATATAAAACTAGAAAACATAAAAGAAGATGAAAAAGAAAAAAAGATAGAAACAAATAAATCAAAGATCTTTATCTCTGGCAACGAGGCTATAGGATTAGGAGCAATTGCAAGCAACTTAGATATTTATTTTGCTTATCCCATGACGCCAGCAACCCCATTAATGAATTTTTTAGCAGCAAGACAAAAGCAGCACGGATTTTTAGTTCTTCAGTTAGAGGATGAGATAGCTTGCATA
>JAWBTS010000025.1:0-9488 GCA_039000375.1 Candidatus Aenigmatarchaeota archaeon
CTATCAGTATCTATATGCTCAAAAAGCACAAAAGCTGCTCTCTTATTTTCTTTGTCTATTATTGATTTTACAATATAAGATTGTTCAAGAAATGGATGCTTATGCTGATGGCTTTTTACAACTTTTTCCATCATTTCTTTGCAATATTCTTCAAAGTTTAAGCTCATTTTTTAACTTTATTTTTATTTAATTTATTTTTTATTTTTAAGTTTATTTTTTCATAGCTGTCACTTCTTTATTCCTTCAAGAGATCGTAAGCTTTTTTCCATATCTCTACACTTTTATTGCCATAACCTAGCACTAAATTAGCTTCGCCACCAAAGTAGATTTCGTTTAATATATAAGGTGCTTTATCATGATGGTCAGCATCAGTCACTAAAACAAATTTTTTGTCTATTTCTAAAGCTTTCTTAGCTAGCAATATGCCTAAAGGTGCGTGTCCCTTTTTTCTCTCTCTCCTAATTATATTTAAATAATCTTCTAATATCTCGTCATAAATTATATCTTCTATCTTTCTTTTTGTTATTTTCTCTATATTTTTTCTTCCTAATTCTTCTAAACTATTTACTTCTAAATTCCAAACATATTTAGCATATCTAAACAAAGATGCTTTCAGCTCTGTTCCTAACTTGTATATTCCCCTCTCAAAAATAATATCTCTAATTTTTTCCTCTATATCTTCATAAAATTCTTCACTAGTTTTACCTAGTTTTATTTCTTTTGTTTCAGGGATATATACGTCAATTAAAAATTTATCAACTGCATTAATAAAATTTAATGCATCTTCATAGTTTTCAACGTAAATTGCTTTATCTCCAAAGGCTTCTTTTGCATTTTCTAAATATTTTTTATTATCTTCAATTACCAACAATTCTTTTTTTATTACTTTTTCCATTTTTACTTTTGTTTAAATTTAATTTATTACATTATTATAAAGTAGTTACAATATAAAAATTTTATGTATATAAATTATATTAATTATATTAACCAAGTCTCTTTTCGCCAACAGCATCATAGAAAGTAGGTCCAACATCGAGCCCTGCAATAACTGCCCTAAATTTATCAACCATAATCCCACCTATTATTTCATTTGACATTATAACTGATGGATCTGGTTGATAAGAACAAGAAGCTCTTACTCTTTGATATTCTGCAATTTTTCTTCTATCAACAATTTCATAAAGGCCTAGAAATTCTGCTGGTGTTTTTTCTGAAATTTTTGGATTATAAGTAATTACTTGTCCTGCCTTATAGCTTGTTCCACCACTTATAAGCAATTTTCCTTCCTCTTTACATTTTTCACTTATTACAATTCTTGTTTCAAAGTTATCAACACAATCAAAGATAACGTCGTAGGGTTTAATATTAAAATCTTCTCTAAAGTATCCTTTAATACCTTTAGCATTTGTATTAAAAAGTTCATTTAGCCTTTTAGCTAAAGTTTTTGCTTTCTCTTCACCAACAGCATCATAAAACATTATTTGCCTGTTTAGATTTGTTTCTTCAATGTTATCAGGATCAATAATATCTATTTTCTTTACTCCAAGATATGCTAGGCCAATTCCAACAATATTTCCAAGAGCTCCTGCTCCAACTATTAATGCTTTTATCTTACTATACTCTCTCATTTTTTCATTTTCATTAAAAGTACTATATTTAATTAATTCATCTGAAACTTTTTTATTCATGAGCATATTCTTTGTCTCTTCTAGCGCAATACCAACCCCAATTATTCCTGCAATAGGATCTATTTCTCTCTTTGCTGGAAGCTCGTGCTTTGCAAGAATTTCTTCTAGCTCCTTGTATTCTTTTCCCTTTGAATAATGAAATACTTTAATTCCTTCTGAAAAGTTTGTAAGTAAAACGCTTAAATTATTCATAAAAGCATCTTCTATAAGAAGTTTTTTTGCAAGATTATAGCCTGTTAAGTCTATAATATACTTGCTATTCAAGAGGCTTTCTCTCATGCTAGGATGAACATAATAGCCTTTTATATAGCCAAGCTCAAGAGAAGGATTTATCGAACTTGCTATCTTAATAAATTTTTCATCTAAGCTTGGTGCAATAACTACTTGTCTATTTATTCCTAAGGCTGCTGCAGATAAAACATAGAAAGATGTTAAAAACTCGTTATCTCCTATGATGCCTATTCTCTGATTCTCAAGGGCTTCTTGATTCCATCCTTCTATTCTTAATTGTCTATCTAGTCTTTCATTTATCATTTTTTAAATTTTCTTCTATTTTTTCTTCTTTATCTTTTATTTTTTCACAATTTGTTTCATTATTGCTACTAACTTTAATTTTGCATTCATCTTCAATTTTACCCTCATTACCGCCATTCTCAAGATTTATTTTTTTATAACTATCATAAATTTCAATTTCTTTTTTCCAATCATTTTTTTCAGATTCAATTTCCATCATTTTGTCTTTTTCTTTCTCTCTATCTTTTGCGAAAAGATTCCATCTCCAATAGTAAGGAATTCTGTAGATAAAGCTCCTTCTATAGGCGAATGGTCTTATTTTTTCTTTAATTTCTTTTTCTAATTTTTCTAATTCAAGCTCACTAAGTATTTTTCCTGTCTGAATTATTTCTAGCTCGCTCTTTTCTGTTTTTACTTTTTTATATCCTGTCAAAAGACCTTTTTCCTCATATGTAATGCTTTGTTCATGCCATCCTTCATCACCTATAACAATACTATAACTAAAACTTCCAAAAATGGTTTCATAAATTTTTACATTATTTGTTTCACCAATTACTTTTCCATCAATTACAATTGAAACACTTCCTTTTTTCAAATTTTCAATAGTATAATCTTCCTTAGAAACTATAGAAAGATCTCTTATTGCAATTTTTCTCTTTGCTACTGGCTTTCTTGTAACAAGAGATACAAAGCTGAGTACAGTTTCCATGTTTCTATCATCAGTTCCTGAGAAGCGTCTATAGCCAAGATCTGCATGAGAATGTATCCATCCATTTATTATATAATCTTCTTGAAGTGATGTAAGGAATTTCTGTATTTCTTCAGGTTCAATTCTAGTAAAGGCATAGCTATTATCACTATTTTCTCCAAGCCCAATATCTACAACTATTTCAGGGCAATCTTTTTTTCCAAGAAGAAAGCCGTACCATTCATAGCTACTTTTATAAATTTCTCTAACAAGTTCATTTATTTTATATGCTTTGTTGAGAGCTATATCATATATTTTTATCTTTTGTGGCAAGACATCTAAAACAATTTCTTCTAATCCTTCTTTTTCTTTTTTCAACTCATTGAGATTCTTTATTCTTGTCATTTTATCTTTTTCCTAGTTTTTCTTCTACATAGCTTTTATTTATAGTTATAGATACTACTCCATTTCCAGGAAGCTCGTACATTGCATCTAGTAGCACTTTGTTTAGTATTCCAACAAGGCCTCTTGCCCCTGTTCCTTCCTCTTCAGCGGCAGAAGCGATTGCTTCAAGAGCATTATCTTCAAACTTAAGCTCTATATTCCATGCTGCAAAATCATTAATATAAGCTTGCAATGGTGATTCCTTACTTCTTTTCATTATTTCAACAAGATCTTTCTTTGTTAATGGATAATAGAATGCTCTAACTGGAAATCTTCCTGCAAGTTGCCTTGATATTCCATACTCAACAAGATCGGATGTTGATAGATAGTTTCTCCACTCTTCTTTATCTGCTTTTATTTTTTGCCTTTCCATTCTTTTCTTGACTATGATATCAAGGCCCTCAAAGGCACCGCTAGCTATGAAAAGGATATGCTTAGTTGAGAAATTTAGTGGCCCCATTGGTGTATTGATTGAATTGTCTGCTCCCTCAACTAGTTTAAGCAAACCATTTTGTACACCAAGGCCTGAAACATCTCTACCAATCACTGGAGCAGCATTTATTTTATCTATTTCATCAAGATAAACTATCCCAACTTGTGCTAGGTAAGGATTGCCGTTTGCAGCATTAATGCAATCGAAAATTATTTCAGTAAGATCTCTTCCTACATATCCTGTTTCTGAGAATTTTGTCATATCTTCTTTAACAAAAGGAACATTAACAAATTCTGAGCTTTTTTCAGCAGTATATGTTTTGCCACATCCTGAATTACCTATTAATAGTATATTCGCTTTTGGGGTTGTAGCACTTTTTAACGCTTTCTCAAATTCTCCCCCGTTTTTTTGCATTTCTTCCTTTAATGCATTTGCAAGTCTTCTATAATGGAAAGCAATTGCGGTTGCAACAATCTTTTTAGCTTGTTCCTGGCCGATTATATAAGCATCAAGATGTTCCTTAAGTTCTTTTGGTGTTTTATTAAAATCCAAAATATGTTCAAGTGCTTCTAGCTGTTGCTCTTTCTTTGAATTTTTTATTAGTTCTTCTATTCTTTTCTTCCTTTCAATTTCAGTTTCGCTCATTTTTTGTTTAAATTTAATTTATTACATTATTATAAAGTAGTTACAATATAAAAATTTTATGTATATAAATTATATTAATTATATTCCAAATTTAAAGGATATAAATGCTCTAAATTCTGGTGTTTTAATGGTCTAGAAATGTGGTAAGATATTTCTCAAAATTTATTAATTTTAATTTTTCTTTCTCAAGTTGAGCTAGTTTTTGTGTTTGATATTCAGTTAAAATTTGCTCATAATTGTTTTTAAGAATGCTGATTGCAACAGGCTCGCTTAAGCCATATTTTTCTTGTATAAATTCTACTAAAGGATTTTCAATAATTTTAATTTCTCTTAGCTTTACCCACCAAAAACCTCCTTTGTAAGAGCAAAGTTCAGGTTGTTTTTTTGCTAATGTGTCAAATTCTTCAAGAAGGGAGCTCGACCCCCCCCAGCCCAAATCTTGATCTTTAAGTTTCACAAGCACTTCATACTTCCCCGTACGTATATCTATAATTATTCCTTCACTGCCGCTTGGAACACTTCTTATAGTGCCCCCCACATCATAGTCAAACCCATTTGGATTCCCTCCAGGATACAATTTAACTTTTTTCCCAATCAAATCATGGGTTATTTTTTCTATATTTTGTTCAATTTCAATATAACCCATCTTTTCCTTTATTTCTTCTTTGAAAATTTCTAGTTTTTTCTTTACAAGTGCTTCAAGAGTGCCAAAATTCATTGATACAAGATAGTCTTTTTTATTTATTTTAAGAATATTTAGATATTCTTCATATTTTCCACTTTTATTTTTAAATTCGGCAACAACTTTTTTTGTAATACTTTCTAAATCTCTAGCGCCAAATGTTTTTAATAGTGTTTCTTCAATATAAGTTGCTTTTGCTTTATCAACAATTTTAGCAAGAAAATCTGAAATATTAATGTGATCATTATATTTTATGCCAAACTTTTGACCAATTTCTTTTAAGCAATTTCTCTCGCTTTCTTTGATTTCTTTTTTTATTTTATCTTCGATTTCTTCTTTTTTAATTTTTATTTCAGCCAGTATGTCTTCCGCGATTTTTGCGTAAATTAAATTCATGAGATTTTTTTCTTCAAGCAGCTTTTCATCTATGCTAGGATTAATTTTATAAAGAAAATGTGCTGCTATCAACTCATCAACATTATTTGCAAAGTTAAAATATGGATTTGAATATTTTAGTACTTTTTCAACTGCTAAAATTTTTTCTTCTGGAATAAGATAAAATGGTGGTACTTCTATTTTTTCTTTTTGTTTTGATTTTGCCTTAAATTTGATAAGCTCATTTGCCTTTTCTTCTACAAAATCTTCAAACCCTTTTTCAAGAGCTTGCTGAAGCTCTTGAAGTTTTTCTTCTGTGGAATTATCTAAAATGAAGCTCATTCTAGTAAAAAGGCTACTTTCAAGTTTTTTCCTTTCTTCTTTTTTAGCTTTCTTTTTTTTCAATTCTTCTAATGATATCATTTTATGAATGGGTCATTTGTTATTTTTACTTTCCCAGATTTTATTCGTGGATCCTTTTCGCTTATTAAGTTAGATGAAAATTTATTTAAGTAAAAATGTGGCCGAAAGTTTCCTGAAGAATTAATGTATCCATATAAAAGCACATTCTTTCCTATTTCTAGAGCATTTTTTATTTTTTCAGCTTTTGTATTTCCTCTAATTTCAGCATTTCCTATACATATTGGTTGATCTAACTGATCAAAATATTTAATAAATGGATGTGAATATTTGCCAAGCACGAATGGCTTAGAGAATCCTGATGCATTAACATTTACTGCTACTTTACAAGGAGGGAATAAATAAATTTTTCCATCAAAATCTCTTAGGGCATACTCTTCATCAATTTTAATATATACTGTATATCCTCCTCCGTCACTATATTTTAAGAATCCGAAATCGTCAAATTCGAATTGAGATTGGCTTTGAAGCCATAATAAAGTTGCTATATCAGCTATTTCTTCTTTTTTTAATTTTTCTTTTTCTTTTTTTAATTTTTCTTTTTTTAATTTTTCTTTTTCTGAATTTAATATATTTAGTTTAATTCGATTTTTAATATAATTATTAAAGTTATATATAGAAATAATTCCTTCAACTTTGTTTACTTTAGTATTGGCTATTTTTTCATTTATTTTTGCTAATAACTTAGCATAGTAGTATTCATTAATTGTTTCTGCTTTTTTATAGAAGTTATTTGGTATTTCAGCAATTTGCCTTATAGCTCTTAATATCTCTTTTTTACTTGGATTACTTGATATTCCAAATTTTCTTTTCTCAATAAAATGGGGCATAATTTCATAAATTATCATTTCGAGAATTTCTCTCTCTTTAACACCATCACTATTTTCTATATCTACATTAATTTCAGCAAGAATTTGTTCTCTGAGTTTGTTATATTCTTCTTTGTGAGAGATTGGAAATGCATTAATTGCTGTTTCGAGATCAATACCTCTTATGAATATTTTGTTATCCCTTATCAAGCACCCAAATTTCAAGCACGCAGATTTTTTTTCTCTAATTTCTTTTGCTATATCTTGATCTATAAGTAATGGATAGTAAATTATGCCATTTTCTAACAGTATTTGTTCTAACTTTTTCATTTTGCTAGCTTTTCATTATTTTTATTTTTACCACCCGCCTTCTTGTGGTTTTATCGCTCTCAAAGCAATATATAGATATTCTTCTCCTGCCTCTGTCTTTTCTTTTACTGCATAATCAATTGCTTTGCCATTAATTTCTCTGTTATTGTAAAGTAATTTTCCGCCCATTAATTGTTCTTTAATTTTTTCAACAAGATCTCTCTCTTCTATAGATACTTCTTTCTCTAGTGCTTCCTTAACAAGATCCTCGAGATTTTTTTCTTCGTACTTGCCTGGATCAAATAATACTAAAAGACCATTTTTAGCTTGGCCTGGAATAATTTCTAAAACAAGCGGCAACTTCTTTTCGGCAATTTCTTTTTTTATTGGTTTTTCCATTTTTACTTTTGTTTAAATTTAATTTATTACATTATTATAAAGTAGTGACAATATAAAAATTTTATGTATATAAATTATATTAATTATATTCTTAAGATTATTAAATAAATTAATAAAAATAAGATTAAGCATAAAATTTTATGGCTGTTCTATTATTTATATTTTAAAATATAAATTTTTAAATCATAAAAAATAGTTTTTTTTATGAGAAGAAAATTAATAGTACAAGGGAAAAAGTCATTTACTGTTACATTGCCTATAGATTGGATAAAAAGGCATAAAATTAAGGATGAAGTAGAACTTGAGATAAAGAATGGTTATATTGAAATAAAGCCAATAACTTATAAAGAGCAAATAAAAACTAAAAAGATTGATATTACTGATTTTCCTAATTTATTTATTGCAAGAACTATAGGTGCATGCTACAAAGTAGGCTATGATGAAATAATTTTAATTTATAAAAATGAGCAACTTGAAATAATTAAAGAAATTGTTAAAGGACTTATTGGTTATGAAATTATCGAGACAAAGCTAGTTGTTGTAATTAAAAGGATTGGTGCTGCCTTGTTTGAGGAATACAATACAGCCGAAAAAAAAATTTTCCAGTATATAAGCTCTACATTGCAAGATTTTTTAGAAGGGATTAAAACAAAAAATATTGAACTAATTAAGTCAGTCATAGAAAGTGATGTTATGATGAATAGATTTGCTGATTATTGTCAGCATCTTTTGCTAAAATATAGAAATATAGAATCTGACAATCCTTTTGTGCCATTTGTTATTGCTTATCAGCTTGAAAAAGCTGCAGATATAATAAAAGAAATAGCAAAAGAATTTATTCAAGAAAAGTTTACTATGCCTTCAAAAGCTGCTCTTGCATTACATGAAAGCCTGAACAAACTTGCTTCAGAGTTTTATTTTGTTTATTATGAACCAAGAAGAGATAAAATAATTGAATTTATTAATAATATAATAAAATTAAGAAAAGAATTTAAAAAATACAAACCAAAAACTGCAGAAATTTCTTATGTGAATGGATTAAACCAAATAACTGATATATTCTATTGGCTAATTACTCCTATAATAATGAAAAGGTTTGTATAAGTTAAAAAATATAAAATTTTATGGAATAGTTTAATTACTTTCATCTTCTATCTTCCATTCTAGCTTTCTATTAGTTTAACTTTTTCTATTCGTCCATACCACTAATATCGCCTCTATTTTCTCCAGATATGACTTATCTTAAACCCTCTTCTTTCCTTTCTCAACTTTTATTTCCAAATTCTTAAATCTTGGGTCTTTCTTGATTTCACTTATATCTTGGTTAGCTGCTTACTATTTCTTAACTTCTATTATCAAATTCTTAAACCTTGGATCTTTCTTGATTTCACTCATATCTTGATCAATACTTACCACCAATTTCTGTAAGCTCTCAGGTATGTCTTCTGGGCCAAGCTTTTTAATGCCAGAGGAAGATATGTTCAATTCCTTTAAATTCTTTAAGTTTTTCAAGCTGCATTTTTTTAACTTCTTGCACCCCCCAGCATCAATCACCTCTATGCTTTCTGGGAGTTTGTCATATGTAAGCTCTTCAATGGCTGTCCTCCCAATACCCAATTCCTTCAATTTATTTAAATTTTTTAAGTCATAATTTTTTAACTTCTTGCACCCCCCAGCATCAATCACCTCTATGCTTTCTGGGAGTTTGTCATCTGTAAGCTCTTCAATGGCTGTCCCCCAAATATCCAATTTCTTCAATTTATTTAAATTTTTTAAGTTATAATTTTTTAAATTCTTGCACCAACCAGCATAAATCACTTCTATGCTTTCTGGGAGTTTGTCATCTGTAAGCTCTTTAATGGCTGTCCTCCCAATACCCAATTCCTTCAATTTATTTAAATTTTTTAAGTCATAATTTTTTAACTTCTTGCACCCCCCAGCATAAATCTTTTCTATGCTTTCTGGGAGTTTGTCATATGTAAGCTCTTCAATAGCTGTCCTCCAAATATTCAATTTCTTCAAATTCAGTTTTTTAAGATCACCGCTGTTATAAATATCTTCAGCGCCTTCAGGAATTGTTATT
>JAWBTS010000026.1:0-8884 GCA_039000375.1 Candidatus Aenigmatarchaeota archaeon
TTAGATTTACTGGCAAGCTAATACCTTTTAAACTTTTTAGTTCCATCTAAATCACTAAAATATATTTTATTATTTGATATATAAAAATGTAACTTAATTAGTATAAACACAAGGTTGATGATTTAAGGTTGATGATTTTCTAGTTTATTTAATAATCGCGAGATAATTGGTATAAATAATTTATAGATTTGGAATGTTAAATTTAATTAATATCCGTTTCGTTGGAACGGATTACATGCCTAAGAGATTTTAAATTAGGTGGTTTGCATGACTAAAAGATTTGAAATTTATAAATGCAATATATGCGGAAATATTGTAGAAGTTTTGCATGAAGGTTCTGGAACTCTAGTTTGTTGTGGCGTGCCAATGGAAAAGCTAATTGAAAAAACAGAAGATACAGGAAAAGAGAAACATGTTCCAGTAATTGAAATTTTAAAAGATTCTATAAAAGTTAAAGTAGGTTCAGTACCGCATCCTATGGAAGAAAAACATTATATAGAGTGGATCGAGTTAATTGTTGATGACGCTTCCTACAAGAAGTTCCTAAAACCAGGAGAAAAGCCAGAAGCAGAATTCTGTGTAAAAGGAAATAAAATAGAGGCAAGAGAATATTGTAATCTACACGGACTCTGGAAATCTAAGTAATGCTTATCTCTGAATTAAATAAATTAGATTCAGCATAAGCTAATCTATTTAGATATTTTGCTATTTCTTACTTCTTTTTCAAAATCTCTCTTCCTTTTTTGTAAATTCTCCTATACTTCTTTTTTCTTTTAGATTCAAAATATTCCATTTTTTCTTCAAAATCTTGCATAAGATCACCAGTATAAATTATAGCCAAAATTGTCTATTTCATATTTATTTTCAAATTCTTATAATTTCATAATCGCTTATGAATATTAATCAAATATTACTATAATCCAGATCTTTTTCTCGCTCATCTTCTAATTTCTTCTTCATCTTTTTACTCCGATCTTTTCTCACTTATCTTTCTAATTTCTTCTTCATCTTTCTAACCCTCCTTACCAAATCTTTCATCTCGCTTGGTTTGACTATTCCAAACTCTGTAATAATGCCTTTTATATATTTTCTAGGAGTAACATCAAAGGCAGGATTTAAAGCTTTCGAACCTTTGTTTGCTATCAGCTTTTTATCTATATACTTAACTTCATCTTCGCTTCTTTGCTCAATAGGAATTTCCTTTCCTGTTTTACAATTAAAATCAAAACTATTTGTAGAACTTGCTACATAAAATGGTACTCCATACTCCTTTGCTAATATTGCTTTATCAAGAGTTCCTATCTTATTAGCTATATCACCGTTTCTTGCTATTCTATCCGCACCAACAATAATAATATCAACATCATGCATAAAGTATGCGCTTGCATTATCACAAATTATCGCATGCTTTATATTTTCATTATAAAGCTCCCAAGCCGTTAGTTTTGCTCCTTGTAATCTTGGTCTTGTCTCGCTAACATAGACAAATACATCTTTTCCTTCTCTTTTTGCCATATAGATAGAAGAGGTTACAGTTCCCCAATCTACTGAAGCAAGCCAACCTGCATTGCAATGGGTCATAATTTTTGTATTATTCTTTATTAACTTCTTGCCAAACTCTCCTATTCTTTTGCAATTCTCTACAGTAGTATTCGCAAAACTCTCTGCTTCTTTAATAACCTCTTCTTTAGTAACTTTTCCATTTTCTTCTATTCTTTTTTGAATAAAATTTATCATATGCTCTACAGCGTGCCTTAGATCTCTTGCTGTTGGTCTTGCGTTTGCTATCTCTTCTTTTGCCTTTTCTAAATTTCCTTGAATAAAAGCTTGTGCTATTCCATATGCAGCTGTAGCTCCTATTGCTGACGCTCCTCTGACAACCATTGTTTTTATTGCTTTTACAACATCAACATAATTTCTTGCCTTAAAAATCTCAAATTTGAAAGGAAGCTTTGTTTGATCTATTAGACAAACCTCATTATTAGAAAACCAAACGCTTCGATACCATTTATTTCCTACCATCATTTTTTTCACTTTCATTTAGCTTAAAATATCATAGTCGGTATTATTTCTCTATATTGCTCTACCTTTGTTTTAAATTCATCACTTTCTCTATATTCTCTAATTTTATTTATTACAGCCTCTATAGCTACATATATCTTTCCATCTCTTTTTCTAATTTTTCCATCAAACTCCTTTTTAATATTTTCATATTCTTTTTCATCCATCATCAAAATATATAGCTTTCCAGGCGATCTTCTTTCTGTGGAGAAAAGCCTTTTATATATTTCTCCATATTTAGTAACCTCTCTTGTGATTCTTGGAATATAAAATAATAGGTCTTCTACTTCTATCCAATCGCTATTCCTCTCTTTAGAAATTCTTTTAATCTCTTCTTCAAATGGTATACATGTTGCGAGATTTACAGAATCTTTAAATTCTCGTGCTCTTAAATACTCTATTCCAACTAACTTAAGCTCTTCACTGTACTCTTCATTTTCTACTGCTTTTCTAAGCGTTTCATTATCCAAGAATTCCAAATTTATCTTATCTTTTCCTTCAGTAGTTAATTCATATGGTAAGATTAATCTCTTTCTATTTTTATTAACAGTAACAAAAATATTTTCAGGCTCTATTTTAATTATCTTTGAAGTGCCTTTTTTTGTATGTTTTCTAATCTTTCTTTCTACAATATTAAAAAGCGTGGAAAGCTCAATATAAGGTTCTCCGTTAAATATCCTTACATAATCCCGGGAATGCCCATGTCTTGCATCTTCTATAGCGTCTAATAATGTTTCTTCTAGGCCATCTAAAATAGATTCATAAGATCTTTTTATCTCTGGTTGGACAAAAAAATAAACATCTATTCCTGCTGGCAAAGAGATCCTTCTTATAAGCTCCCTTCCAGATGTTTGAGTTTCTTTTCTTTTTTCAATCTCTTCATCAAACATATCTTCGAATCTAGTTATAAAACAAACATCTAAAGAAGGGAACAATTCTCGCTTTGCCTGGTAATAGCTTTTAGTACTAGTTTTTGCGCTCTCCTTTCCTTTCAACCCAACAAAAGGCAAAGGTCTCGTGTATGTATATAGTATTTTCTTACCTCCTCCCATAAAAATTAACTAAAAAATAAATCTTTTATTATTTATAATTTATAGGTTACTAAGAAATACAAAAATAAAGTTTAGAATAAATTATATTTTAAGAATGAGTGATTGGGTGATATCTATTTCGCAAAATATTAAAGATCGGTTAAACTCATTTATTTCACAATGTAAACGTGTGCTTTTAGTGGCGAGTAAGCCTAATAAAGAAGAGTTTATTCAAGCTGTGAAAATTACTGGAATTGGAATCATTATACTTGGTTTAATTGGCTTTTTATTATTTTTAATATTTCAATTTTTTGTTTTTAGAATCTAACTTATAGGATGATAAAAATGATGTATGCAATAAGAACTACAAGCGGAAGAGAAAAAGCCATAATAACATCAATAGTTTCTAGAATTAATTCTGTAATTATGAAAAGGCCATCAAAGGGCGATATTGTAGAAATTATTGAAGGGGAGAAAAAGGGAATGAAAGGCTTAGTAAAAAAGATCGATAAAGTAAATGAGAAAGCTGAAATAGAACTTTCTAATGGCGAGAATATCATCGAAAGTTTAGAGAATATAAAACTAGTAGAAAAAAGGGAAAATCCTATAAAAGCGATACTTCACACAGAAGATATGAAAGGATATATATTTATAGAAGGGGATGCTGATGAGATACAAGAAGCGATAAGAAATATTCCGCATGTAAGGGGCATGATTAAAAAAGAAGTAAGTATTCAGGAAATAGAAAGATTCTTGATACCAGAGAAGGAAGTTATAAAGATTGAAGAAGGTGATATTGTAGAAATTATTTCTGGGCCATTTAAAGGAGAGAAGGCAAAGGTTACGAGAGTTGATGAAGCTAAGCAAGAGATTGTAATAGAGCTTCTAGATGCTGTTATCCCTATTCCAGTAACTGTTTCTATGAACGTTGCAAGAATTTACGAGAAAAAGAAAAGTTAATTAAAATTTATAGCATAGTAGAACTTTGTTATATTAGCCTTATTTCTATTATAAAAATTTTTAATAAATCCCGCCTGCCGGATTCTCGTAGAATTATTTTTTATAAATAATTCTTTTCGAACCGGCAACACGTCGGTTTCTAATAAAAAATCTACAGCCGACCGCTCTTTAACGAAAATTTACCGTTGAGCTAAGGCGGGATTTTTCTTAGTTGGATTGTCTTTTTCTAATCTTATTTTTGATAAATTAAAATTAAAAATTTTATACTTTACTATGCCTCTTGATCGTTTTCTTATATTCAAAGTATGAATATAAAATCAAATGTAGAGATGTCAAAACCAGAGGAATTATTATAAAAAGAAAGTAATATTCCCTGAAGAATATTCCAACGAAGGATAAAATCGCGACAATTCTGAACAATCTTCCTCCGAGCTTGTGGGTATTATTCCAAACCTTTTCGCTACTTAATGTCCATGGAGTTCTTATTCCTATAAACCAATTTCTTTTAGCATTTTCGAGAAGAATTGATAAGTAAAAAAAGAGAAATGAAAAAGCTATTGGCAAAAATACTTGTGGATTTATAGTAATACCAACATTCCATAAAATAATCCAAATATGAAATGATAACATGAATAGGAAAAATAAAACTGCGAAAATATCATAATATTTTCTAAAACATTCTATATTTTTCTTTAGAGGGTCTATTTTCGGAATCGAGTAAAAAATAATAAAAAGAGGTACTAAAGATAGTGGAATTATAAAAATTCCAATAGCTTTTGGAAGATAGCCATCTATCTCTCCTTTTACATTCCAATGTATAGCCATTCTCTCTGGAATTTTTGGATAAAAGTAAATGCTAAAAAGAAAAGATAGTAAAATTATTAGGGTAAATGATAACGTGATTTTCTCCATTATTATAGTATTGTAGAATCTTATTAATTTTTACCAACTCTTAGATTTAAAATTGTTTTTCTTAGATTTAAAAATTTATAATCAATGTGATAAATTATTTTTGAAGATTTTTCGAAGAACTTATTAATTTAGAATTTAAATTTCAAATTTGAAGTGGCCAAAATGACAAAGGAATATGAGGAAAGATTAAAAAAGGTTGAAGAGCTTAGAAAACTAGGAATAAACCCATATGCTTATCGCTTTGATAGAACGCATGCAATAAAGGAAATAATAGAAAGCTATAGCAATATCAATCCTGAAGAAAAGTTAGAAGAAGTGAAAGTAAGAATTGCTGGCAGAATAAGAAGTATTAGAGAGCATGGAAAAGCGATATTTGCAGATATAGAAGACTTTACAGGAAGAATTCAATTATTTTTAGATGAAGCAACACTCGGAAAAGAAAACTTTTTTATATTTCACAAATATGTCGATGTTGCAGATATAATAGGGGTAGAAGGATTTATTTTTAAAACAAAAAGAGGCGAGTTAAGCGTTTGGGTAAATAAGTTTGAAATTCTAACAAAATCTCTTAGAGGTCTTCCAAAGGAATGGTTTGGATTAAAAGATATAGAAGCAAGATATAGAAGAAGATATTTAGATATGTTGATGAATCCAGAAGTAAGAGAAAAATTAATAAAAAGATCAAACATTATAAACGCGATTAGAGAATTTTTGATTAATAAAGGATACATAGAAGTAGAAACCCCTATATTACAACCAATTTATGGAGGTGCTTTTGCAAGACCATTTAAAACTTATCACCATGAGTTAAAGATGGAAATGTACTTAAGAATTTCTAACGAGATGTATCTTAAAAGACTTATAGCGGGTGGGTTTGAAAAGGTCTTTGAATTTTCAGTTGACTTTAGAAACGAGGGTATAGATAGAAATCATAATCCAGAGTTCTTACAATTAGAAGCTATGACAGCTTATGCTGATTATTTTGATGGTATGAAACTTTTCGAAGAACTCGTAGCTTATGCTGCTAAAAAGGTTTTAGGAACTACGAAGATAAATTATCTTGGGATAGAATTAGATTTTTCAACACCTTGGAAAAGAATGACAATGGTAGAAGCAATAAAAGAATATGCTGGAATTGACGCTGAAAAACTCGATATAAAAGATTTAATAGAAAATGCTAGAAAACTAAAGCATAATATAGAAATACCTGAAAACGTGACAAAAGGTGAGTTGATAAACATTATATTTGAGGAGATTGTGCAAGAAAAGTTAATTGGTCCTATAATAATCTACGATTATCCAAAAGAGGTTTCTCCATTAGCAAAAGTTTGCAGAGATAATCCTAACTATACCGAAAGATTCGAAGTATTTGTTTGCGGAATGGAGATAGGAAACAACTATACTGAGATCAACGATCCCATAATGCTTCGTGATAATTTGATTCATCAACTAAAGCGTGGTACAGAAGAGCATCCTCTTGATGAAGATTTCTTGCTGGCAATGGAGCACGGAATGCCACCTACTTGCGGTATAGGTATTGGAATAGATCGCTTAGTAATGATATTTACAAACTCCAGAACAATTCGCGAAGTTATAGCATTTCCTCAGCTTAGAGAAAAAGAAGATTGACGAAAAATGGAAAAGTGAAAAATAAAGAATTATCAAAATTTTTATATTAGAATACAACTTAGAACTAAAATGAAATTAGAAATTTAATCTTAACTCTAGAATTATAAAATTATGGAAAGTTCTCAAAAAAGATATGAGAATTTAGAAAGTTTATTAGATGAAGTAGATGAAAACCATTTGCCAGATATTGTTCTTCAACTTCTTAGTGAAGGAAAAGATGTAGGAAAAAGTTATGTTATAGACGCTATAAGAGTTTTAGAAAGGAAAGGAAATTTTAAGAAAGCTGGATTAATAGCTGAAAGGGCAGGCCTTTATGAAATAGCATCCAGAGCGTATCAGAAAGCTAATCGAAAAGAAGATGCAGAAAGAGTTAAAAGATTATTATATTCAAAAATTTAAGAATTATCTTTGAAGCTGAGAACTACCTTTATAATTTTATACTGAAAGATTTGATGCAAAAATAAATTTAGTTTTATTTAGAAATTTTTATTTAAATCTAAGTTATTATAATAAAATTGATGAAGGAATATATTGAAATTATAAGACCGTCTATAGTATTTCTTTCTGCTTTAGGAGTAATGGTAGGAGCGATTGCATCTAAAGCTACTATTTTAAATTTAGTTTTGGCTATTGCTTCTGTAGTATTAATATCTTCTGCTGGTATTGTAACGAATGATTATTATGATTATGAAATAGATAAGATAAACACTCCCCATAGACCATTGCCAAGTGGAAGAATTTCTAAAAAATTTGCAAAGATTTATGCTATATTTTTATTCATTGGAGGAACAGTGATAGCTTCGTTTATCAATATTTATTGTTTTGCACTAGCAATTATAAACTCTTTTCTAGAATTTTTCTATGCGAGAAATTTAAAAAGAATAGCACTCGTTGGAAACGCTACAGATAGCTGGTTTGTAGCATCTACATTTCTTTATGGCTATCTCGCATCTTTAGGAAAGGAGTTTATAATTGCTGATAATTTTTATTTGATATTGATTTTTTCCTTACTTTCCTTCTTTGCTAATATTGGAAGAGAGATTTTTGGAGATATAGAAGATTTGAATGGAGATAAGATGCTTGGATTAAAGACTTTGCCGATAATAACTTCTGTAAAATTTTCTAGATTTATCGCAAGTTTATTTATTATTCTCTCTGTAATACTTTCTCCGCTTCCTTTCTTACTAGGATTTTTTAGTTATGAATATATTGTAATAGTCTTAATAGCAGATTTGTTATTTATTTATTCGATTTTTCAAGAACCAAAAAAGAATCAAAAGATTACTAAAATTGCGATGCTTGTAGCTATAATAGCATTTCTCGCAGGAATATTACTATAGAGTTATATAGAGATCAACTCTTTATCAAGATTGAAAGTTAAAATCTCGTACTATAATAAAGTTTTTTGCTTTCCTTTCGAAAGGAATCTTACAAATTTTTTTGATTTTATCTCATCCATTACTTGAGAAACAAAATTTTCTATATCTTTCTCATCAACACCTCTTTCTTTTGCTATTCTCAAGGCTTCCTCTATAGTTTTATTATAATCTTTAAACTTATCATTAAGTCTTTTCCATTTTATTCCTTTCAATGCATCGCTTATTCTTTTATCAAAAGGTAAAATACCTTTAAGCATCAGAATAGCAATAGATGGGTATCCGAGATAACCTTTAAACTTAGAGCCATTGTCATCACTATTTATGAAATTTTTATCTAAATCAAATGTTACGTAATACTTTCTATTTCCTTCGCTACTAGTAACAATAGCCTCTTTCTCAGATATAAACTTTACATGATTGTCAGCTATGCATCCCAATGCTTCATAAATCTTTACTTTCGGAGGAATTTTCCAATAAATTTGCATAATTTTTTATTATAAAAAGAATTTTAATTTGTGGTGAATTTATAAAGAATTTTAATCAAAACTCATCTTCTATTCATTCTATAATTTCTATTTGTTTCGGATCTTTCAAAATTATTTCTGGCTTTCCTTGATATTCTGTTATCTTTCCTTTTACTCTTACAATTTTGCCATAATAATATTTTTCCGGCATTTCTGGAAATTTAGATAAATCAGAAGAAAAAATTACTACAGTAAAACATTGGTCGGGATATGCTTTTTCAAAATTTAAAAATATTGTATTTGTTTTGCTTCTGAAAGAGCTTACAATCTTTCCAACCACTGTTTTGTTCTCTCCAATGTAATTTTTTGCATTGCAAGCTAAGATTTCATCGCTTTTATTTAAAATTTGGCTAGTGCTTTTTATAGCATCAACAATTGTAGAAGATGT
>JAWBTS010000027.1:0-7979 GCA_039000375.1 Candidatus Aenigmatarchaeota archaeon
TTGGTACTTCTCCAATCTCTAGTAATGGAAATTCCAAACCTTCATATATATTTTCTTTATTCATATTTTAATCACCTTTCAGTAAAAACTTTTATATATATATTAATTTTTTCTATTTAAATACTTTTCTATCTTACGAAATATATATTAAATTATATAATTTAATTCGATATTTATCGTTTTTATTTCGTGTTTATCGCGTTCAGATTACTTTCTAATACCATCTTTTGATATTGATACATCTATAGGAATAATGCCCTCCTTTTTCCAGTTATTTTTTATTTTTCTTGCTATTTCTCTAGAAAATGTTATAGCAATGCCACAATCGCCTCCACCAGCGCCGCTAAGCTTTCCTGCACCACCAAAAGAGTTTGCTATTTCAGAAAGTTTTCTTAGCTTTTCGGTTTCTATATTTACATCTGCTCTTTCTCCAAGTTCGCGAAGATATTCTTCATTCTTTCTTATTAAATCAAGAATTCTTTCTTTACTTCCTTTTTTCCAAGCATCTATCAAATCCTCTACAAGAGCTTTTACATTGCTGCAGAAATTTCTATATTCTTTTTCCCCGCTCTTAGCTCGCCATTCATTAATTCTTTTTATCATCTCGCTTGTAGAAGCTTTTTCTCCGGTCCATCCGACTAGTAATTGAAAATCCTTAAGCATAGGAAGTTTTTCTATCTTGAAATAAGGCCATTTTTTATCAACAATTTTCTTTAAATCTTCCTTAATCACTATTTTACCATTATTAATCTCGATCTTCTCATTTAGCCAATTTGGGTCAAATCTATAATAAGCAAAAATTCCTCCATAGCAAGATGCTGCAATATCAAATCCAGATCCAAGTTTTCCTTGAGCAATATAATGCGCTATTGTTGCTAGCTTGTAAATTCTTTCCTTAGCTTCTTTACTTTCAATATCATAATTGTGAAATTTCAGAATTGATGCAATTGTAGCAACAGTGCAAGCTGCTGAAGAACCAAAACCAATTTTTATAACATCTTTACCAATTTTTATGCTCGTACCTTTACCCCAAGTTCTTATTTTAAAAGGCTTGAAATCTCTAATATATAGCAAAGCGATCTCTATAGCTGCTTTAACAAATTTCATATAATCCTTTGTTTCTTTTTTAACTTTGCTAAAAATCTTTAACTCATTATCTTCGAATCTCGCTTTTATATTCTTAGCACCAATCTCATCAAAAGTTAGTAGAATTTTATTTTTTTCTTTTTTGTTATTGATTTTATCTAATTTAACGTAAACCCTCTTATTAATAGAAGCCACTATTCCCGGGTTTCCTAATTCAAGAATTGCCCACTCACCAGCAATAAACAATTTTCCTGGTGCTGATATTAACATTTTATCACTTAGTTATAATTTTTACTACAAGATTTCTAAAAATAATATTTCAAAATTCAAAATAAATGTTCATTACAATTCAAAATAAATGTTCGTTTGTAACCTTTGCATCGTCTCCTGGAGATGTTATAATAATGTTTTCTATTTCATCCATTTCCTTTACCCTTTCTACAATATCTTTTACAAATTCTTCTAAGCATAATATCTTAACTTGCGGGCCAGCATCTATGGTAAAATAGCATTCTATTCCCTCTTCTCTTAACCTTAAGACAAGATTTATTATTTCAATTGTTGCTCCATTCCAATATATAATTGGTGGCTTTGTGGTTATCATCGTTGAGTGCATTTTTAGGCAATTTAGCTCTGCTACACTTCCTACTAATTTGAAATCCTTTTCAATTATACCCTTTTTTACTAATCTTATATCATCTTCGATGGTTTCAAGCCAAGCTTTATAGAAAGGAGATGTTAGAACAGTTTGTTTCATTCCAGCTCTACTCTTAATCTTTTTTTCCTTTGAAGATGTTATGCAAATAACTATTCTAAATTCAGGCCAATGTTCTTTAGTTGCTATCTGCTCAGCATAGCTATCTCTTCCATCTTCAAATATTCCCTTTTTCCATTCAACAAATCCCCCATAGATTGATCTGCAAGCTGAGCCAGAACCTAACCTTGCAAGGATGCTCAATTCCTTTTTACTTAGATTTAATTCTAAAGCTTCATTACATGCAAGCGCGAGAGCCGCAAAGCCAGAAGCTGATGATGCAAGTCCTGCTGCAGTTGGAAAATTGTTTTTCGAAACTATTTTTGCATTAAGATTTTTTGCTTTGTTTGGGTAAAGCTCTCTTAGCTTTTTCAAGAATCTTCCAACATATTCTTCGTATTCACTATCTTGAGTATCGATCTCTTTATCATTAATTATTAGAATATCTCTTTTCAGATTTTCGCTAAATTCAACGGTTGTATGAGTATAAATCTTATCTAGAGTTACGCTTATGCTCGAATTGTATGGAAGTATAAGATCTTCGTTTCTTTTACCCCAATATTTAACTAATGCTATGTTAGAGTTTGCTATGGCGCTAGCCTTTTTTGTCATGATAGAAAATTTAAGTGCAATATTTAAATTGATTTAAAGAACGTTAAAACATTATAAAGCAATTAAAGCATCGATTTTGAAAATAAAATTAATGAAAAACAAAACTAAAATAAATTTTCGCACTAAAGCAAAAAATTTTGCATATAGCTTTGGAAATTCTTTCTTCTTAGTAGGATTTGGAATATATGCAATACCTACGATAACGAGGAAAATCTTAAGAAAAGAAAATAAAAGCTTTGAAAAAGAAAATTTTGAAAGAATTATTGGTTATATAGCTGGTGCTGGAATTGGTGGATTAATATTAAAAGATCAGATTAGGAGCTACATAGAAGCTCTTGCTTATAGAGATTACGCCTCTTTTGTTTTTCCTATCTTCACAAATATAATAAGCGCTGGGTATGAAACTCTAAGATTTGCTTGCTTGAGATTTTTTTATAGAAAAAATAAGAACAATAACATCAAAACTGAATTAAGAGGAATAGAAGTTTTAGACGATTCTTACGAGAAAGATGTATTATATGAAACTTTTACACAAAATGAAGATTTTAAATCAAGAAAAACAAATGGCCTTACACTTTCAAAATTTGATAATGATATTTTATATTCAATATTTTAGATCACTGGCTTTTACAATTCTCTAATTTTTGACCTTTTCCCAATATTCAATATCCCCACTTACTATCTTAAAAATCGGATTTGGTTCTATTTCATTATTTTTAATTTTTAAAAGTTCTCTATACTTCTTCTTATTTCTTTTTCTAAGCTTTTTCAAAAGATGTTCGAATTCATATTTTATTTGGCCAGAAGATATTGAGATTATTTCTTTAGCTTCTATATGTAAAATCTTTTTACCATCAAATTTGTAATTTCTTCTTATACCTTCTTTATATATTTCATATAAATATGCATTAATCGCGGCTATTGGATCTTTATAATTTTTAAATCTAATAAGCTGAGGATGATTTCTATAACCTTTTGTTTTTCCTTCAAGAACCTTCTTTGCTAGTAAACCTTCTCTCCAAACAGCTATCAGGCCTATACTATCCAAATATTTTGGATGCAGAGACCAGAGGCGCATATTTTTATTAATGGAATAAAAAATAAATTTTAATAACAATTTATCAAAAATAGTTTATATTTTTAATAAGAAATAGTTTATGTTTTAATAAAATGTTTTAATGAAAAGATAAAAATGTTTCAATGAAAAGCCCCGGTAGCTCAGTTGGTAGAGCGTTTGCATGGTAAGCAAAAGGTCGCGAGTTCGAAAAATTTTTATATTTTGAGAATCTCGCCCGGGGCTTGTTAAAAAGCGAAGCGGCTTATTAAAAAATGAAGCTATATTAAATTTTGAATATAAAAGCAAGTAAAACGAGTTTGAAAATTATGGCAGATGTAAATAAAATGGAGTTTTTCACAAAAGTTAGTATAGATTACTTTCTGCAAAAAAACTTTGAGAAGAAATATCTTATTCTTGAGAAGACATACCTTATTTTTATAATCTCTTCCTACTCTTTAATGATATTTTTTAAAATTTTTAACTGAACTTGAACTTAAACTGACTTTCTACTTAAATAATTATTCCTGCTGTAGATTTTCTTCACCCTCTTCTCTTAGATTTATGAATATTTCTCCAAACTCTTCTGGTTGTTCACATCTAATCTTTCCAGCCTGATCTAAATGAAGTAATGGTATAAATTTGTATACAATCTTTTCTCTTTTCCATTCTTCAACAAGTTCAGAAAACTTTTTTATTCCTCTCGTCTTTATTTCTTCATAAATCTTGTTTATTCTGATTTCTATATCCTCTTCCTCTTCTATCAAAGCTTCTACAGCTCTTCTCAGCCTTAAAGCTCTTATTTTTTTCCTTTCTTCGAATTGAATTACTTTATTCAATGCATCTATAAGCTCTGTCAAAACTATTGGTCTTGTGGGTATTCTTATTACCGGTAACTCTATCAATGGAACATTTATATCTATCGTCACCTTTTTTTCTTCCCTTTCTTCAATGTCCTTTATTTTTAATACTTCACACTTCATTCTTAACAGAATAGCTGCTATAAGAATAAATCTTGCTGGTATTCTGAAGTCAAATTTTTTAAGAGTTCTCAAATAATTTAAAAACGCATCAACAAGCTTTACTATATCTATATCCATTGGGTCTATATCCTCTTCCTCTATTATTGTTGTCAAAACTTCTTCCCAATCCGCACCAACTATTATTGTTTTTATTAAATGACTCTCCTCTATTTTTCTCTTCTCATCACTCTTTTCTATGTTTTTCTCTTCTATTTTTTCCTTTTTTTCATCTTTCATTTTTTTCATAATCCATTCATCATTTGTTTGGCATTTTTATCGAAAAGATTTTAGAAACACCATCTTCCATAGATACTCCAAAAACATGATCTGCTGCTTGTATAGTTAAGTCATTATGAGTAATTACTATAAATTGCGTCTTTTCAGAATATTTCTTCAAAAATTCTACAACCTTCTTAGTATTAACTTTGTCAAGAGCTGCATCTATTTCATCAAGAATATAAAATGGTGAAGCATGATATTGTTGAATTGCAAATAGAAATGCTAGAGCAGTAAGCGTTTTTTCTCCTCCTGACATCGCATCTATATTTAATATTTTTTTGCTTTCTGTACTTGCTTCTATCATAAGTCCAGAGTATATATTTCCTTCTTCCTCCAATCTTAGCTTACCTTCACCATTCATAAGGTCACGATATATTACTGAAAAGTTTTCTGATATAGCATTCAGAGTTTCCATAAATTTTTCATATTTCTTACCTTCAATCTCTTGGATTGCTCTAATTATAGCATCTCTTTCTTCAATAAGTTTACTCAATCTATTCTTTAACTCATTATACTCAACGCTTAATATCTCAAACTCTTCTGCCGCCTTCATATTTATTGCACCAAGTTGAGAAAGTTCTTTTAGATAGTTTGATAGCATCTCTCTTAATTTTTCTTGAGGGTAATCGTAGAATGAATCAGAAGGATAATTTTCTAACTCTTTTTCGTAATTTTCAAGTTCTGCCCCTTTCTTTGCTTTCTCGATATTTAGCTTATTAATTTTATGAATTATAGAACTTTTCTTTTCTTGTAAATCTTCTATTTCTTTTTTCATCTTCTCTATTTTTGAATGTATTCCCAATCTTTCTTCATCCATCTTCTTTATGCTTTCTTCTTCCTCTTTTTGTTTTTCTCTTAAAACTTCAAGTTCTTTTTCAAGATCTTCAATTTCTTTCATCATCTTTTCATTTTCTTTTTTTAATCTTAGCTCGAATTCTACTCTTTTGTTATACCCTCCTATCATCGGACCATAAACTTCGATTATATCTCCATCAAGGGTTACTGCTCTGGCTCCCTTTATCTTTTTCTCTATATTTTCTATTATCACAGTATCTCCAAGCAAATAATCAAATATATTTTTATACTTAGGATCGAACTCAATTAGCTCTATTGCCTTTCCTATTATCTCACCTTCTATTTTTTCATTATGATCTTTAACCCTTATTTTGTCAAGTGGTAAAAATCTTGCAACACCTATCTTATTTTCTTTCAGGAATTTAATACATTCTATTGCAACATCCTCGTTAGCAACAACTATATCATTCATGTGCTGTCCTATTGCTGCCTTTATTGCAATAGAGTATTGTGAGGGTATCTTCATAAGCTGAGAAACCGATCCAATTATACCTTCTATTTTTGGTAGTTTCTCAATAATTGGTTCGCTCTCTACCCTTGATAAAATTCTTTCATTAAGCTCTATTCTATCTCTTCTTCTTATTATCTCAGTATTAATCTCATCTATCCTTTTTATCAGCTCTATATTTCTTGCCTTCTGAATTATTAAGTCGCTTATTTCCTTTGCTATCTTTTCGTACTTTTTAAATTCATTTTCTTTTTCTTTCAATAGCTTTTCATTTTCCTCAAACTCTCTTGTTAAACTTTTTATCTTTTCTTCTATTTTTTCCAATTCGCTTTTTATTCTATTTATATTTTGCAATGCCAAGGAGTATCTTATCTTCGTTATTTCTCTGTTAAGGAAGACACTTTTTTCTGCAGCTTCTTTTTCAAATTTCAATTTTTCAAGAAGCTTTTCTTTTTCACTTAAAATTATGCTCATCTCTCTAATATGCTTCTCTACCTTTTCCAGCTCAGCTTCAGATTTACTCTTTTTTTCATCAAACTCTGCTATACCAGAGATCTGATCTATTATCTCTCTTCTTTCTTTCGGGGACATTTCGATAATCTTGTTGATATCACCTTGCATTATAATATTATGACCGTAAGGAGATATGTTAAAGTTTGCAAGCAAATCAAGCATCTTACTTCTCGTTACAACCTTTCCATTTACTCTAATTATGCTTAAGCCCTTTTCATTAACCTTTCTCGTTATTTTTATTTCATCCTCTTCTATAGGTACTTTCCTGTCTTTGTTATCTATATATATTGAAACCACGCAAGATTTTGCAGGACTTCTTTTTTTACTTCCATGAAATATAAGGTCAGAAAGCTTTTCTGCTCTTATTATTCTTGCAGAAGAAATTCCCAAAGCGAACATTATGGCATCGCATATGTTAGATTTTCCACTTCCATTTGGGCCGCATATTACAGTAAATCCTGTAGGGAATGTTATCGTAACCTTATCAGCAAATGACTTGAATCCCTGTAAAGTTAAACGATTTATTCTAGTCATGGCAATTATTATTTATTATTTTCTGATTTATAAATTTGTAATAAACATTATAGATATCTTCTTAATTTTGAAAATGGATAAGTAAAGAAACAACAAATTTATTAGCATTATTTATTTTTAAACATTTTCTTGCTCATATTAACAATCCATCTAAAATGAATAACAATATGAGTTATCATAAGAATTATAAATATAAAACCAAAATAATTGTGAACATCTCTTATTTCATGTCTTCTAATCCCGAAAAAGCTTTCTCCTCTAAATCCTATATCTCTGAAATATAGAATAATTCCAGATGTAGCAACTACTATAAGAGCTATTATCATTAGAACATCAATCAAGTAGTTTATCTTCTCCTTTTCCATCGATTCATCACTTTAATTATATTTATTAAGGTTCCTTATATAAAACATTATGGCAATTTCAACAATTTTAAAATAATAAAGCAAAATATTAGCAAAACTATAGCTATCAAAATAAAAATATTCTTTTCATGGTTTTTATTGCTATAATTTATTTCTTCACATTTATTTGAACATCCGAGTTTTCTTTCGTCTCTCCAATTTATTGGCATATTACAGATGTTATTATCACCATGGCTTTTCATCCAATCAAAAGAATAGAAGTCCGCTTCGGTATTATAGCAAACTATATTTGATTTGAATATAGAGCTAGAGCTATTTGAATAAATTCCAATCTTATTATTTGAAATATTATTTTTCTCAAAAATATTGTTTTCACATTCTTCTAAGCAATAAGCATTAGTATAATAACAATTACTTATGGCAATGCCAAATTTGCTATTATTTATTATTTCATTAC
>JAWBTS010000028.1:0-7656 GCA_039000375.1 Candidatus Aenigmatarchaeota archaeon
TGTTTTCCAGAAATTTCAGCCAATCTCTTACCGAAATCAAAACTACAATCCCAAAGAATTTTTAAGCCATTTTTAATATTTCTCAATTCTTTCTCGAGAATGTAAATTAACTCTACTCCACAAAGGAAAAATCTTTCATCGAAGTATTTTATTATTCCGTGCTCATATTTTAATAATCCAGCATCTATCATATTCTTTAAAGAGTTCTTTGCCCATGTAACAGTTCTTATCTTGTTAATAGTATTATATTTAGAATAGTCAAGTTGTATTTTTTCAATAGAAGTAAATTTAAGTGGCTTATATCCCATTTCTCTTAAAGTTTGATATGGAGCAGCTAAAACTACACACGAATTATCTCCTCTACCTTCACATTTTGGTTGTACTGCTTCTATCTCTAAATCTTGCAACATCCACGCCCATATGCCCGCAACTCCACCAAGAGGTAGAAGATACCCTTTGCCATTTCTACTACACACAACGTAATTTTTCATTTTTAATTGGAATAATTTTCTTTTAATATCCACTTTATGGGAAAACCCACTAGATTGTGTACCTTCTACAAACTTAATATAAAATGAAACGAATCTCAAAAAATTTTTGAGACTCAAATTTTTGATTGTAGGAAGGTTGGAGATTTGAGAGTAAGAATAGCTAAACTTTTTGCCAACAAAGTAAAGAAATGATGGTTTTAACTTGTATTCCAATCTTATAAATAATCCTTCTGGCAAAAATACTACTCTTAATATTGTGTTTTGTCCGACTCTAGTAAAGTCTTCTATTATAAATCCTGGAATATCTAACCTCAAAACTTTTGGAATAAGTATATATCTAACATAAGAGGAAATTATTCTATCTAAAACCATTTCATCCAACCCTATTTCTCACATTAAAAATAAATAAAAACAAATATATATTAATTTTAACTAGGTATCTTTAAAATTATTTCAACAGTGAAGAACTATGAACATCGAAGAAGCGATAAAACTTTACGAAAAAGTGGGTTATAGAAAAGGCGCTGATTTTTTATTTAAATGGCTTTACAATGTATATCAGAACGTATATCTTCCTTCCATTGATATGAAATACAAAGATACATTAGCTATAGATAAAACAAAACTTACTATTTTTGATGTATTAATTGATGATCTTGCTGATAACTGCAAAGCTAGAAACAAAGAGCTTCTAGAAGAGTTTGCTCAAATTCCTTGGAAAAGTGTAAGCAAATATGAAAACGATTATTTAGAGGTTGGGAGAAAAATATGGAATGATTGTATTACCTCGATTAAATCGTATCCTCGATATGAAGAGCTCAGCTATATTTTCTTTTTTGATCTTCATCAAGTAATTAATTCTATGAGGTACAGTTTTCTTGTAAATACACTTGATATAGAGAATGAAATAGAAAATGAGATTTATCTTCATCATGGTTGTATGGTAATTCTTCATTGCGATATGGATTTGATGTGCTCAAAAGATTTTGATCTTAGCGAACTAAAAAACATTAGGGTTATTTTCTATCTTGCGCAAAAAGTTGCTAGTATTGGCAATATGCTCAACACATATCCTAGAGAGGTTATAGAAAGAGATTTCTCATCACCAATAATTTCGTTAGCCATAAGAAAAGGTTTAATAACAAAAAATCTAGACGATAACGATATTAAAAAATTAAAACAGCTAGAAGTTTTATTTATAAATAGGGCAAAATCATATATACAAAAAGTTAGAAAGCTGGAAAAAGATATTAAAAGTATCAATATAAAAGGATTTTCTAATAAATTAGAGTGGTTGTTAAACTCATTTATAAATCGAAAAAGATATTGGGAAGAATAAACCAACTTATAATTTTAAAGACTCTTATCTTCATTAAACTTTGAATTCTTGCCTCTATACTTTGATCTTCACAAGCATGAGTTCAGATTCCTCTATAATATATTTTCAATTTTCCTAAATTGCGTTTAAAAATAAGAATTATTTCATCATTCTTATCATATCGCAAAGCTCTGAAATTTTAACTCTTATTTGCTCTGTAGTATCACGATTTCTTATTGTTACTGTATTATCTTCTAATGTTTTATGATCAATAGTAATGCAGAAAGGAACGCCTATCTCATCTGCTCTTGCGTAACGCTTTCCTATGCTTCCTGACTCGTCATAAAAACAATCGAATTCCTTTCTCAACATCTCAAAAACTTCTCTTGCTTTTTCGGGTAGTCCGTCTCTAGCTATTAATGGAAAAACGCCTAAAGTATATGGAGCAATTTTTGGTGAAAAAGAAAAGTAATTCCAACCTCTCTGTGTATCTATTCTATATGCATGAAGCATGACGCAAAATAGAGTTCGATCTATTCCTTGAGAAATTTCCCAAACATGAGGAATAAATTTTTCTTTTGTTTTCTCGTCATAAACACTCAAATCCTTTCCACTAAATTTTGAATGAGAACTCAGATCATAAGAGCTACGATAATGATTTGCAACGATTTCAATCCAACCTAGTGCGGTAGCAACTTCGCAATCGAATGCATAGCTAGCGTAGAAAGGTCTTTCATCTTCTTCCTGTTCTCGAAATCTTATAGAATTTAAAGGAATTCCTAGGGTATTTAAAAATTGTTGTAGCTTTCCAAGATAGTATGCAACAAGCTTATGTTCTACTATCCTTCTATCGATAAGTTCTTCAAGAGTTAAAGCTTCAACTTTTTCAGAACCTTTTAGTAAAATATTTATTTTATAATCCTTCATCTTCTCAAATTTAGGAAATTCCTTTTCCTTTGGATTTAAAAATATTTCTAACTCGGCTTGTGTAAATTCTCTTTGCCTCAGCAAAGCGTTTCTCGGAGATATTTCATTTCTAAAAGATCTTCCTATTTGTCCTATACCAAAAGGAAGCTTTGCTCTCATTGCTCTAAAAACTTGTAAAAAGTCTACAAATATAGCTTGACAAGTTTCTGGTCTTAGATAAGCTATCTCGCTATCCTCTGTTGGCCCCACATTTAATTTGAACATCATATTAAAGAATCTAGTTTTCGATAATTCTCCATTACAAGAAGGGCATTTTATATTTTCTCTCTCTATAATTTTATCAAATTCTTCCAAGCTTGTTCTCTCTGGTACAAAAATTCCTTTTTTATCTTGTATCAATTTATCTGCTCTATAAAAACTATTGCATTTCTTGCATTGCACTATAGGATCGGAAAAACCTTTTACATGACCAGAAGCGATAAAAACCTTTTCTGGCATTATATTAGTTCCTTCTATCTCAAAGAATCCTTCATCCTTAATGAAGCATCTTCTCCACTCTTCTTCAATCTTCTTTTTTAACAAAACACCTAATGGTCCGTAATCCCAAAAACCAGCAATAGGCTTATAAATTTCAGCGCTTTGATAGAAAAATCCTCTTCTCTTTGCAATTGATATGATGTTATCTACTATATTTTTGTTCATAATAGCAAAAATAATCAATTAAATTTAAAAAATATTAATAAAAGCTGAAAGAAATTTAAATAAGCAAAATTGAACGATTTTACAACAAAATTTTTAGAGTTCTACTCTATCTTAAATACTTCGTCTCCTTCTCTAACTCTTTCTACAACCTTCAATCCTACAGAATCTCCTTTGCTAGCTTTTTCCACTTGTTCATGTTCTATTTGCATCGACTCTACAATTTGCTTAAAATTTGTTGTCTTACCTTTTATCAAAATCTCATCTCCAACTTTAATTTCATCTAAAACCTCCACTACTGCTACGCTTATCTTTGGGTAGAAATGTGTTACCTTTCCAACAAGTTTCATTATATCACCTTAATAATTATTTGACTTTTGAATTTAAAAACGCTTTTTCGATTTATATTTGCTATCTGAATAATAATTAATTGATAAAATATTCTTTATTCTAGATTCTCTTCTTAATTTCACTCAAAGTAGTTTAGCTATTGCTAAAGCATTTAGGTACGTCTTGATTTTTGTTTTTATCTCGCTCCAATTTTCTTTGTCCTAGAAATTTGTAGTAGAAGTTAAAAGATATAGATAAGCTGCTGTTTAATTTTGCATTATTTCATATAATTAATTTAACCTTGCTAATTTCTTTTTGAACTCTTCATATAATTATAAAAGATCTACTTTTCTTTTTCTTTCAAAATTTTCTAATCTCTCTTCTAGAGCATGTGCAATTAATGGCAATGCTATGGTAGCATCACAATATACTTGAACAAAGTTTCCTGTTGCGCTTATCTTTCCCCAACTAATTGCCTCTTCAAAAGTACAACCACTTAAACCTCCAAATTGGGGAGTATCTGTAGTTATTTGTACTGCATACTTATGAGGATAATGCGTTTCTATTATCTTATTTTTTTCTAATACTTTCATTCCTTTATTTTTTCCCGGTACTTTTCTATCTGGATATAATAAATTAGAAGTTACTGCAAATAATTGAATAAAATCCTTTGGAACTCCTCCCCCAATGTATATTACTCCACTTTCTTTAATCTTTTCTGAAATTCTCATGAATTCAACATAATCCTTTGCTTCATCTATTACAATATTGAAGCCCTTACTTTTTGCAATTAGAATTGCATCTCCATAAGGACTATCTATCAGTGCAGGACAAAATACTGGCACGCGATTTCTCGCGGCAGCTGTTACTATTGATTCTATTCCTCTTTTCTCGAGCCATTTTCCAAACAAATATAGAATTTCTTTTGATGAATAGCAATAGCCTTCTTTTAGTTCATTCATATAAAAGTCTGCAATAAGCTCTGTCATTTTCATATAATCTGATTCTTTAACAAAAACATCGTAATATCTATTTATGCTAAACTTGCATAGTATTCTGTCATCTATCTTTTCACTTCCCTGCCAATATCCGAAACCCATTGCATCTACGATATCCTCAGAAATATTTGCTCCGGTAGGTACTAAAACATCAATAAAATTTCTTTCTATAAACCATTTTATTATCTTCCACTGTCCTGTTGTTGATAAAGAGCCCGCATATCCGAGAAATATAGTTACCTCTTTATCTCTAATCATTTTTTCTATAATATCAACTGCAATTCCAAGTCTTTTACCCTGAAATCCTGTATTACCCATCTCCCTAAGAAGTTTTGATATTCGCTTATCCTTTTCAACTTCTATTGCCTCTACCTTTTTCACAAGCAAATCTCTAATTGAAATTTTCTTGTTCATAAATTGAAATTAGAGCAGCTTTAATTTAAAATTTATAAAGATATTATTGAAGAAATGAGAAATACTCTTACAAAAAATTTCGACAATAAAAAACTCAAAACTAAACTATAACTTAACTTTTGATAATTTCTCAACATATCTTTGCAATTTGTTTAATTCATTTTCAAGTGCTTTTAGAATTCTTTTAGTTCTTTCTTCTTTTACTATGTTTTTATAATTTTCAAATTCTTTCATCACTTCTTTAACCTCACGCTCTATTTTCAGAATAACTATCTTCTTTAATGCAGAGAGTAAATCCCCCTCTAACTTTACATAAATTTTTCTATCTCCGCTCTTTTTGAATTTTCTAACAACTCCAAGAAGTTCAAGAAAATCAATTGACAAAGAAATAGATCCCAAAGAATAATTTGTCTTCTTACTTATTTCTTGTAGCGATAAAGGTCTTTTCTCGGCTAAAAGAGAAGCAAGTATTCTTCCATGAACCTCTGAGTAGCCCAAAGAGCTTGTAGCTCTTGCAAATATAGAATAAATCTTTTTCTCTATTTCTTGCTGAGAGGACATAAAATAAAGATAAAAATAAACTTTTTAAATTTTTAAAAAGTATTAAAAGTTATGAATAAAAATCTTGCAAAGAAAGGAAGCAAGAATAGAGAAAAAAGCGCGAAGAAAGAAAAAAGTGCGAAAACTATAAGAAAAAAAGATAAAAAAATTCTTGATAAATCGAAAAAGTTAGCAAAGTTATCGAAAATGGAAAAAGAGTCGGAAAAAGTAGAAAGAATTTTGGAGCACACGCAAAGCATTTGTCCAGAGTGTTTCAAAGAAAGAAAGATTCATAAAATAAACGCTAGCATTGTTGAAGAAAATGGAAAGATTTGGATTAAGAAGCGTTGTGAAAAACATGGAACCTTTAAATCAATTGTTTTCAACGATTCAAGGCTCTATTATAAATGGATAAAGTATAAAGTAGATGGAAAGCCTATAAGATATAAAAGCCCTAAAGGAGAGGTAAAGAGCATAGATGCTACTCCTTCTCTTGGTGGAAAGCTATATGATTTGCATCTTTCTCAAGCTGTTTTAACAAATTTAATGGTAACTAATAGATGCAATCTAAGATGCTCATATTGCTTCATGAATGCTGGAGCAAGTGGTTATGTTTATGAGCCAAGCTTAGAAGATTTGAAAAAAATTATGAAGCAAGCGAGAGAAGCAAAACCGGTGCCTTCAAAAGCAATCCAGATTACTGGTGGTGAACCAACTGTAAGAGATGATTTAGTTGAAATAATAAAAGCTGCAAGAGAGCTAGGTTTTAGACATGTGCAGCTAAATACAAATGGACTAAAACTTGCAGAATCATTAGAGTATTGTGACGAAATTGTAGAAGCAGGAGTTAACACTATTTACATGAGTTTTGATGGTGTGACTAAGAACTCTAACCCTTGGATTGAAGAGAATAAAAAGGCGATTGAAAATTTAAGAGCAGTGGATTTTCATAGCGTAGTTTTAGTTCCTGTTGTTACAAAAAGTAATCTTTCAGAGATGCCAGAAGTTGTTAAATTCGCTTCTCGCAACATAGATGTTATTCGTGGTATAAACTTTCAACCAATATCATTTTGTGGGAGATTGCAAAATGTTACAGAAGATTTC
The DNA here is from genome assembly GCA_039000375.1 of Candidatus Aenigmatarchaeota archaeon. Taxonomy (GTDB): domain Archaea; phylum Aenigmatarchaeota; class Aenigmatarchaeia; order GW2011-AR5; family JAHLMP01; genus JAHLMP01. The sequence continues at coordinate 6,822 of JAWBTS010000028.1, forward strand.
ATAGAAAAGCAACGCGTAGATTATGTTGATTTATTTAAAACTTTAGAAAATGGTTTAGATGGTCAAATAACTATAGATGATTTCTATCCTGTACCTTTTGTTTATCCAATCTCAAAACTTGTTGAAAAGTTAAAAGGCAGTGAGCAAGTAGAATTTACTGCCCACCCAACTTGCGGAGGAGCTACATATGTTTTTGTTGAAAAGCAACGTGAAAGCATAAAACTTATTCCAATCACAAGAATGGTAGATGTAGAGAGCTTGATGGAATTCATAAAAGATTTATCAAAAATGGAAGGAAGCTTTTTGAAATTAAGGATAGCGCTTTCTTTTCTTAGAAATATAAATAAATATGTGAAAGAGGAAGGAAAGTTTTTGAAGAAATTGCTTTGGAAGGCTTTAGTTTCTGGAAGCTATGAAGGCCTTAGAGAATTCCATTATAATACGCTTTACATCGGTTCTATGTGGTTTCAAGATCCTTGGAATTTAGATTTAGAAAGATTAAAGAGATGTGTTGTGCATTATGCAACAGAAGAAGGAATTGTACCATTCTGCTCTTATAATGGCTTAGGTATTGGAGAGTTGCTCAGAAGAAAGTACTCTATACCAATAGAAGAATGGGAAAACAAAACTGGAAGAAAATTAGAAGATGATTTATGGAAAGGTGGAGCTATAACTCAAAAACTAGAATAAACAACTTAAATCCGAGTGTTTAAATTTTGTAATTTTTAAAGATTAGAAAATTATTAAAACTTAAGATTTAATAAAATGAAGGATGATTTAAATGAAAAGATTTGAAGTAATAATTATTTTGGCTATTTGCTTTATATCATTTCTT
>JAWBTS010000029.1:0-7282 GCA_039000375.1 Candidatus Aenigmatarchaeota archaeon
TGATTCGATATATTGCTCTTTATCTTCTATTGTAGGTATTTCTGGACGCTCTGGTATTTCACCAATTTCCAAAGAGGAAAAATAAATTGCACGTTGACCATTTGGGAGCTCGAAAGCATGATACTCCTTTAATTCTAGCAAATCCTCAGAATTCAATATAGTGTATTTGGCAATTATCTTTAAATTCTCTGAAAAACCAGGTGCTATAAGGATTAATCTTGGAGATTTTTTAGGGTCAACATTTTTATATACACTTGCTAACCATGCTAAATTTCTTACAGCCCAATCATAATATCTTATTCCTTGGTTGAGTTGTTCATCATCAATTTCATCTTTTAATTCTATAATTACCAAAGCTCCTTCGCTATCTACTGCTAGAATATCCAAGCGTCCAATATCTGTCTGTAATTGTCTTGCTAACACTTTCATTCTCTTCAATTAAATCAGGGTTCTTGACTAAAAGCGGCTCAAGTTCTTCAAGCTCTTTAAGTTCAATGCTTTTGATTCTGACTAATTTTTCTTTTTCATTCATCAATAGTTTTATTAATCAATTAACCTTATATATATATTTTGAATTTAAAGAAATGAAAGTTAATGTTTATTAAAGTTCTAAAAAGTTTAAGAAAGTTTATCCATTATATGAAAATTTTAAGAATTAAATAAAGAAATTATAAAAATAAAACTTATATAGGAAAAGAAATATAGAATAATTTAGATGAATAAAAATTTCTTAATAGAATATTTTAAATTTTTAGAAAATCAAGATTATATTAAGTTAAATAAAACAGGATTGTCTAAAGGTATATTTTAATAAAGAAGGTGATTAAATGACTCAAAGAGTATTATTTCCAAAGAAAGTTACACGTGAAGAATTGAATTCTCTTGTTGATAAAGCAGCAGATTTAATAAGAACTGCTGTGGATTATAAGTTTATTCTTGTTTTGCTATTTTTGAAAAGATTAAACGATTTATGGAAAGTTGAAAAGCAACAAGCTAAAAATAGGCTAATAAAAGAAGTTGGTTTATCAGAAGAAGAAGCTGAGAAAGAGGCTGAAAAAGAAGTTTATCATACTTTCAATATTCCAAAAGAATATCTTTGGGATGAAGTAACAAAAAGCGTAAAAGATTTACCTGAAAATCTTGCTACTGCTATATCTGAAATTGCAAAATTAAATAAAGAATTGCAAGGAGTTATTAATAGAGTTGATTTTTTAGAATTTGCAAGAAATCAAGAAAATAGAGAATTGTTAAGGCAATTAGTTGAGCTTTTTAATAAATATGATTTAGGTGGTGAAGAAGTTTCTCCTGATATTCTTGGAGATGCTTATGAACATATTCTAATGAAATTTGCACCTGAAAAAGCAAAAGAAGGTGAAATTTATACTCCTAGAGAAGTTATAAGGCTTATGGTTAAAATTTTAGACCCAAAACCTGGAGAAAGTGTTTATGATCCTGCCTGTGGTTCTGGTGGCATGTTGATACTTTCACATTTGCATGTAGCTGAAAAATATGGAGAAGAAGAAACTAGAAAATTGTTTTTATTTGGACAAGAAAGAAATCCAGAAATTTATGCTATATGTCAAATGAACTTAATACTTCATGATATTAAGAATGCAAATATTGCAAATGGAGATACTCTTGATTATCCTAGATTTAAGGATAATGGAAGATTAAAACAATTTGATGTTGTTATAGCAAATATTCCATGGAATCAAGATGGATATGATGAAGAAAGATTAAAGAAAGCTGATCTTAGTGAAAGGTTCTTTTTTGGTTATCCTCCTCAAAATAGTGCTGATTGGGCTTGGATTCAGCATATGTTAGCATCTGCAAAAGAAAATGGAAGAGTAGGGCTTGTAGTAGATAATGGATGTTTATTTAGAGGAGGTAAAGAGAAAATTATTAGAAGTAAAATAATTGAGAAAGATTGGATCGAATGCATTATTCTTACGCCAGAAAAGCTATTTTATAATACTGGTGCACCTGGAGCAATTATAATTTTCAATAAAAATAAACCTCAAGAAAGGAGAAATAAGATACTTTTCATTAATGCTTCAAATGAATTTATACAACATCCTTCAGTAAGAAGGTTAAACTCACTATCAAAAGAGAATATAGAAAAGATAAAAAATGCTTATGAAAAATTTGCTGAAATTGCTGGTTTTTCTAGAGTGATTGATGTGAAAGAAGTTATTGAAAATGATTATAATCTTAATGTTACTCTTTATGTAATGCCTATTGAAGAAGGAGAGAAAATTGATATTTCTAAAGAATTCTATGAATTAAAGGAATTAGAAAAAGAAAGAGAAGAAATTATGGGAAAATTAGAACAATATATTTCTGAAATAACTAAAGTAATTAGTGATTAAAATGATGTTTTATAAAGAGACTAATTTTAAAGAAACATCAATCGGTAAAATTCCTAAGGATTGGGAAGTTGTTACAATTGGAGATAATGATTACTTTGAAATAATTCCTAGCGGAATTAAAAAGTTTGATGGCAAAAAGCTATACCTTTCAACAAAATGTATAGATGGAATAAGAATAGTTGATATAGAAGGAGAAATAACTTTTACAGAGAGGCCTTCAAGGGCTAACATGCAACCGATGCTTAACTCTGTATGGTTTGCAAAAATGAAGAATACAATAAAAGTTTATATTTTTACTGAAAAGAATGTAACAGAAATAGACAAATATATCTTATCTACAGGATTCTGTGGTATTAGATGTAAAGAAAATGTAGAACCGGAATATTTAAAACAAATTTTTCTATCTAAACTTTTTAACCGAATAAAAGATTCATTAGTTACCGGAAGTACCCAACAAGATATTAAACAAAAAGATATTGAAAAAATAAAACTTCCCTATCCTCCCTTACTAGAACAACAAAAGATCGCCGAAATTCTTTCTACCTTTGATGAAGCTATTCAGAAAACTAATGAAATCATAGCTAAGACTGAACGCTTAAAGAAAGGTTTGATGCAAGAGCTTTTAACAAAAGGAATAGGACATAAGGAGTTTAAGGATACTGAAATTGGAAGGATTCCGAAGGAGTGGGAAGTTGTTAAGCTCGGAGATCGTCAAGTTGCTGAAATAAGAGGAAATAAAATAATTAGCATTAAAAATAAGATCGCATTTATTCCAATGGAGTTAATACCCGATCAAGAAATATTTGCCAAATATGAAGTTCGTGATCCGGAAGACGTGAGAAGTTCAACCTATTGTGAGGCAGGAGACCTACTCTTAGCTAAGATAACCCCATCTCTCGAAAATGGAAAACAAGGAATAGTCCCTGAAGATGTCCCTAATGGATTCGCCCTTGCAACAACAGAAGTCTATCCCATAATTTGTAAGGGGATCAACAGACTTTTTTTGTTCTATATTCTAAAATTACCAAAATTTAGAAAAATTCTAGAGTTTTCAATGAGAGGAACAACAGGTAGATTAAGAGTCCCGAAGGAAGCTGTTGAAAAACTTAGAATACCTTTACCCTCACTTTCAGAGCAACAAAAGATCGCAGAGATCCTTTTAACTGTTGATAAAAAACTCGAACTTGAAAGAAATGAAAAAGCAAGATTAGAAAGAATTAAGCAAGCACTAATGGATTTACTTCTTACTGGAAAAATTAGAATTAAGGTGAATTAAATGAATGAAAATTTATTTAATGTGCTTAAGCAGTTAGCTTTAAGCGTTAAAAGAATAATAGATGAGAATATTTCTAAAGGCACTATAAAATCTGAAGAATTTCCATTTTTTCGATTAAAAGTTAATAAATTTCAATATACAGATAAAGGTATTATAGAATTAAGTGGACACCGCGAATATATAACTAAACCTTCATGGCTTCGTGTAATTCATAAGCTTATGGAATCCATTAAGGAATCTAATGAATATAGTTCCACTTTAGAACAGTTAACTAGAGCTTTTACTAAGAATGATAAGCTCTCTCAGGCTTTAGAATATTTTTTAGAGAAATTAATTCATGAATATTTATATACTCAAAAGTTTGAAGAAAGCAATATAGATGCTCTTATAAAAACTTTCTTAAAAGATTTACATGAAGAACCAGTAAAATGTGGTGCAAAAGTTGAACTTAATGGTATATCACTCGTTCCAAGTGAGATTATACTCAGTCCCGGTATTACATTAAGACAAACAAAAATTGAGGATCTTGAAAAAGAATCCCCTGCGTATATCTCTCCATATGCTTTTCCATTGCCACCATCAGCGATCTTAAATATTGAATTTTTAGGGAGAGGGGCTAATGAAATACAAAAGAGGGTTGAACGATCGATTGTAATATTAAGGCTTTTTAAAGTTGGGAGTATAAAATGGATAAGATATCATATGTATTCTGATTCAATAACTGATCTTACAGCTCATGCTACTATCACTTCTGGTGAAATAAGAGAAACACTTGAAACATATTCGGTTACTGAAGAAGATGTACCAAAATTAAAGAAATTTTGGCAAGTAATAAATGATGCTATTCCCCCAAGTTTCTTTGAATTAGGTATAACTAAAATAGATCATCTTACTGTTGCATACAATCGTTATAGCGACTGTCTATTTCAAAATGGCATCTTAGAAAGAAGAATTGCTAATGCTGTAATGGGTTTAGAAGCGCTATTTCTTAAATCTAATGAAGCTCAAGAGCTTATTTATCGGCTTTCTTTTAGAACAAGTAAATTACTCAGTTTACTAGGGCATGACCCATATGAGGTAAAGAAAATAGTTAGTGATGCATATAAAATAAGAAATCTTTTTGTACATGGTGGTCATCTTAGTTATGAAAAAAGGAGAAAAATAAAGTCAAAATATGGAGATATTAGAAATTTCTTACGAGCATTACTTAATTACTTAAGAATTACCATAATTGTAATGATGCTTAGTAATAGGGAAAAAGATGAGTTTATAGATTTAATAGATAATTCATTCATTGATAAGAGATCAGAAGAAATGTTAAACAGTATAATTTCTAAGGCTAAGAATATTTTATAGGGTGAGCTAAATGCTTTACACAGAAAAAGGTACAGTTGAAGATTTCATTATTCAAGAATTACAAAAATTGGGTTGGAAGTATATAAAGCCAGAAGAAATGAAGCTAAGACGAAAAGAGAATTATGAAGAACCTTTAGTTTTAGAAGATTTAAAAAATGCTTTAAAAAATGTAAATAGAGATGTAGAATTTACTGATGCTGATTTAGATTTCATAATTATTTCATTAAGAACAATTCCATCAAACATTGAAGGAATTAGAAGATTTTTAGATATCTTTAGAAATGGTTTAGTTGTTCCGATACAAAAAGAAGGAAAAGAAAGAGTAATAAAACTAATAGATTTAGAAAAAATTGAAAATAATGAATTTATTGTAACTAATCAATTTAGAGTAGAAGGTTCAAGAGGTAGCATTAGAGCAGATATAGTTCTTCTTGTTAATGGCATTCCTTTAGTGTTAATTGAATGCAAAAATCCAACAATAGAAAGAGTTGATTGGATAGATGCGTATAAACAAATAAAAAGATATGAAGATCAAGCACCTGAAATTTTTAAATATGTTCAATTTTCAATAGCTACAGATGGCATAAAAACTTATTATTTTCCAAATGCTTTTAATGAAGAAAATAAAGATTTTCTTAGTATTTGGAAAGATCCTTATCCTTTTAAAAAAGAAGATTTTAAAAATGATATACTTAAAATAACTATTCATGGCCTTTTATCAAAACCAAACCTTCTTGACTTAATTGAAAACTTTACTTTTATTAGAAAAGAAAGAGATAAGTCAACAAAAATAATGACAAGATACATGCAATATAGAGCTTCAAATAAAATTTTTAAAAGAGTAATAAATACTTTAAAGAAAAAAGAAAATAAAAAATTTGGATTGATATGGCATTGGCAAGGATCTGGGAAAACTTATACTATGGCTTTTTCAGCTTGGAAGCTATTCCATTGTCCAGAAGCAGAAAGACCAAGCATTTTTGTAATGGTTGATAGAAGAGATTTAGAAGAACAAATTGAAAAAGATTTCTCATTTATTGAAGTCCCTATTGAAAAAGTTGGTTCTATAAAAGAATTAATAGAAATTTTAAAATGGGGAAAAGAAGGGAAAAGAGGGATTTTCTTAGTAACAATTGAAAAATTTGCTCCAAAAGAATTTTTACAATTAGAGAAGGAAGGGAAGAAGATTGAAATTGAAAGAGAAAATGTGATAGTTTTAGCTGATGAAGTCCATAGAACTCAATATGGAAAATTTGCTACATTATGGCGTAGTATTTTTAGAAATGCTTTTGTTTTTGGTTTTACTGGCACTCCTTTATCAAAAAGAGAAAGGAATACTTTTCAAAAATTTTGTCCAAAAGGTGAGCTTTATTTAGATAGATATTCAATGTTAGATTCTTTAGAAGATGGTTTTACAATTCCATTATGCTATCAAGCAAGGCTACCAGATTATCATTTAAAAGAAAAAGAATTAAAAGAATTTGTAAAATTTGAAGAAGAAGAAATAAAAGCTCTTTCTAAAGAAGAACAAAAAGAATTAAGAAAGAAGATTAGAGTAATAAAAGCTTTTGTTAAAAAACAAGATAGGATTAAAGCTATAGTAGAGGACATAGTAAATCATTTTAAAGAAATAGTTGAACCTACAGAATTAAAAGCTCTCATAGTAACTATTGATAGAGAAGCTTGTGTTATGTATAAAAATATGATAGACAATTTCTTACCAGAAAATTATTCTGAAATTGTAATGACAATTGATCCTAATGATAGAGGTATTATTAAAGATTATTTTGAAAAAATAGAAGAAAAATATGGTAGTAAAGATATAAAAGAAATTCATCAAAGAATAATTGAAAATTTCAAAAAGAGAAAGGAACCTAAGATATTGATAGTTGTAGATATGCTTATTACAGGTTTTGATGCTCCAAATCTTTGGACAATGTATTTAGATAAACCATTAAAGGAACATAGAGTATTACAAGCAATAGCAAGAACAAATAGACCATTCTTAAATAAAAAATTTGGTTTAATAATTGATTATATTGGTGTATTAAAAGAACTTGAAGAAGCATTTGAAAAATTTGAAGCAAGTGATGCAAAAGATTTAAAAATAGTCATAAGAGAATTGGATAAAGAAAAAGAAGAATTTAAAAAGCTTCTTCAAAAAGCTTTAAAATTTTTTGAAAATGTGAAGAAAGAAGATACATATGAAAGTTTAGAAAGTGCAATGAATATTTTAATAGATCCAGAAATAGCAAAAAATTTTGAAGTAACAATAAAGAAT
>JAWBTS010000030.1:0-6912 GCA_039000375.1 Candidatus Aenigmatarchaeota archaeon
GAATAAAGGAACAAGAAATATCTGAAATACTTGAGAAAGTGAGAAGATTTAGAGAAGATTTGAAAAAGATAGAAGATATTAATAGACGTATTGATGAAAATCTAAGAAAAATATCATTAAATAAAGAGAAGATAAAAAGCGCTGAAATAGAGCTCGAGAAGGTTAGAAAAGAAATAGAGGAAAAGAAAAGGATTATAGAAGAGAATAAGCAAATATCAGAGGAATTTTCAAAAATGAAGTTGAGAAAAAGAGAGCTTGAACTACTTCTTTACAATCTAACATCAAAGATAGGAAAGCTTGATGGAGAGATAAAAGCTTTGGAAGATATGAAAAAGAGAATAGAAGCAGAAATTGAAGAAAAGATGAGAAAAAAAGCTATGAAAGAAGATCTGGAAGAAAAGATGATATTTATAAGAGATTTTTTCATACCAACACTAGATGAGATAGAAACAATTGTGATGAAAGAGATCAACTACGAGTTTAACGAAATATTCAAAAAGTACTTTTATATGCTTATGGAGAATGAGATAATAGCAAAAATAGATGAAAACTTTTCTCCTTTAGTTGAACAAGATGGCTACGAAGTCGATATAAACTCTTTAAGTGGAGGAGAAAAAACCTCTATTGCTCTTGCGTATAGAATAGCATTAAATCTTATGGTGAGAAAGGTTTGCACAAGCATGAAAGAAAATCTACTAATTTTAGATGAACCAACCGATGGCTTTTCCAAAGAGCAGATATTCAAATTGAGAGATATACTCAATGAGCTAAAATGTGATCAAGTAATAATTGTTTCTCATGAAAAGGAGCTTGAGTCTTTTGTTGATAATATATTTTATGTGGAAAAGATTGCTAATGTTTCTCAAATAAAGAGAAGAGAGGGCTCGTAGTCTAACGGCAGGACATCGCGTTCGCAGCGCGAAGGTGCGGGTTCAATTCCCGCCGAGTCCATACCTAAAATTCAATTTAATTTAAATTTTGTAAAAGATTTTATTTTATTATGGTTAGTATAGTTTCTATAATATCAACTATCTTAGTAGGTGCTTTCGCATTCTACTATGGTTTTCATACATTTAGAAAAAAGAGATTAATAGAAGATATACCAAGATCTAAGATTCGCTCAATAGCTATGGGTCTTGTAGAAGTTTACGGAGAGGTTGTACCAATAAAAAATAAGATACTTAAAAGCCCATTTACACAAAAAGATTGTGTTTATTATCTTTGTAAAGTTGAAGAGTATGTGAGATCATCTAGAGGAGGCGGAACATGGGTTTGTGTAGCAAAAGAAGAAAATAGTACATATTTCTATCTTCAAGATGAAACAGGTAAAGTTCTTGTTGATCCAAAAGGAGCAGAGATAGATCTACCTCCATCATTTACTTTTTATTCTGGAATTGGAATAGATCCCCCGCCAATAATTAAAAGATTTTTAGAAGCAAAGCGATTAAGTTTCGAAGGATTATTTGGAATAAATAAAAGAATGAGATTCACAGAGTATTGTATCTTACCAGGTAGCAAGATATATATATTAGGGACCGCTGGCGATAATCCTTTTATGGAGGAAGGATGGGCACAATTTGGTATAGAAGACGTTATGATCCAAAAAGATGAAAATATCTATTATATTTCGGATAAGAGCGAGAAAGAAATCTTAGCTCATCTTAAATGGAAATCGATCTTATGCATAATCTTAGGTATTTTTTTAATAACATTTGGTCTTCTCTTATTTTTATCTGATTTCATTTCTTAAAACAAATCTTTTTATTTATATTACGATATTATAAATCTTGATGGAGATGAACTTAGAAATAATACTTGGGATAGTAATAACACTCATAATAATTTCAATAGTTATTTGGTTTGTCACAATATATAACAGTTTGATAAGACTCAGGAATAACATAAACAAAGCATGGTCTAACATAGATGTTATACTTAAACAAAGAAATGACGAACTTCCAAAACTTCTAGAAACTTGCAAAGGCTATATGAAATATGAAAAAGAATTATTAGAAAAGTTAACTGAGTTGAGAACAAGATGGAACTTATCTAACACACTCAAAGAAAAAGCTAAAATTTCTGATGAAATTTCAACTGCTTTAAAAACATTATTTGCAGTAGCAGAGAATTATCCTGATTTAAAGGCAAACAAGAATTTTTTACAATTACAAGAAAGAATAAGTGGATTAGAAAATGAACTCGCTGACAGAAGAGAATTTTACAATGATAGTGTTAATAATTATAACATAAGAATTCAATCTATACCAGACAAGTTCATAGCAAGAATTCTGGGCTATAAGCCAATAGATCTCTTTAAGGCTACAGAGGAAGAGAAGAAAGATGTAGAGATAAAGTTTTAGAAAATAACTTAATATTATGGAGGATGCAAACCATTCTAAATTAATTAAAATATACGATATTTTACTAAATCACTTCGGAAAACAAAACTGGTGGCCAATTATAGGAAGCAAAAAAACAAAGAGATTAGAGATAATTATAGGAGCAATACTTACACAAAACACATCCTGGAAGAATGTGGAAAAGGCAATAAAAAATCTTGTGGAGAAGAGATTGATAAGTAGAGAAAAGATAATAAAAATTAAGGAAGAAGAGTTAGAAAATATAATAAAGCCATGCGGTTTTTACAGACAAAAAGCAAAAAGATTAAAAGAGGCCTTAAAGAGAATTAAAGGAAATGTCACGAGAGAAAAACTTCTAAAGATTAATGGCATTGGAAAAGAGACTTGTGATGCAATCTTGTTATATGCTTATGAAAAGCCATATTTTGTTATTGATGCATATACAAGAAGAATATTAGAGAGGACAGGAATATTAAAAAATGCTTTCAAGATGGATTATGATGAGTTGCAAAGATTTTTTCATGAAAACCTTCCAAAGGATATAGAAGTTTATAAAGAGTATCATGCTTTGCTAGATGAGCTAGCAAAAAATTATTGTAAAAAGAAATCTCCACTTTGTGAAAAATGTCCTATAGTTGCGATTTGTGATTTTGGAATGAATTCCAGATCTAAAAATAAAAGATGATTAGATGAAAGAAGAAAGGTTTTTAGAGATAGATTTTGCAAGAGGAATAGCTGTATTAATGATGATAATATTTCATATTATATTCGACCTCTATTACTTTCTAAACATTAAACTAATAAAAAGCTACTTCTTCTGGTTCTTTTTTCCAAGATTAGTAGCAAGTATCTTTATTCTAATCTCAGGAATATGCATTTACATCAGTTATAAAAGATCTATAAAAGATATGAATAGAAATAAGATATTTTTTAAATTTCTCAAAAGGGGTATAAAAATATTTTCTTTAGGAGTGCTTATCACTATAATAACGTTTATCTTTCTTAAAAACGATCTTATAATTTTTGGAATTTTACATTTTCTTGGAGTTTCTTCTATTATAGCTTACCCATTTTTAAGATTCAATAAACTAAATTTTATTTTTGGTTTTTTCTTCATTTTAGTAGGCATGTTTCTCTCTCAATTCTCATTTAATTTTTCTTATTTACTTTTTCTAGGATTAGCACCCAGAAACTTCTCAACTTTAGATTACTTTCCTATTTTTCCATGGTTCGGACTTATTTTAATTGGAATATATTTAGGAAATGTTTTCTATCATAATGGAAGAAGGAGTTTTAAAATAAGAAAAATATCTTCTTTTAAGTTTGTTAAGCTATTTACATTCTTAGGAAGAAATTCTTTGAAGATATATTTTTTGCATCAGCCAATAATTGTATTAATCATTTTCTTATTTTATAAGTTTATTAGCTAAATTTCTTTAACATTCTTAAAACTTCATTCTTCTTTGGTAATGCTGTTATCGCTCCTTTCTTGCTAACACAAAGTGCTCCGCAGATATTTGCTATTTTTGCTGAGGTAATTAGATCATAACCATTAATCAAGCTAAATAGAAGGCCAGCATTCCATGCGTCTCCTGCTCCTGTAGTGTCGATAACTTTAACCTTTATTGCAGGCATTTTTACTATCTTATTTCCTTGTATTATCATCGATCCTCTCGCTCCCATTTTTATTCCTATCAACTCGAATTTTTTTCTTATATTTTCTATTAGCGTTTCTAGATTTCTTTCTTCAAATATTATTTTTGCTTCTTCTTCAGTCAAAAGTAATAAGTCAACCTTCTCAAGAATTTTTCTCACCCAATTTAGCGTATCTTCTTTCCAGAGATTCAATCTTATGTTTGGGTCGAAACAGATTTTTGCCCTCATTTTCTTTCCTATCTTTATTGCTTTTAACACAGCTCTTCTAGATGTTTTCGTTATTAATGGTATAGAACCAAAGCAAATGTATTTGAAATTATCAAGATCTTCTCTTCCTTTAATGAACATTTCCGCTCCTCTGTAAAAAAGAAATTGTCTTTCTTTTATATGAGAGACGAATGCTAATCCAGTTCTGTGCTTCTCATCAATCTCAATATAACTTGTATCTACCCCTTCTCTTTTCAAAGTATCTAAAAGAAATCTGCCAAAGGCGTCGTTGCCAACTCTTGAAATTATTGCTACTTTTAATCCAAGCCTTGAACAAGCTATTGCTAAATTTCCAGGAGCGCCACCAAAGCATTTTTCAAAAGTTTTAGTTTCTTCCAAAGAGCCTTCTCCGCCAATAAAATCTATTAGCAATTCTCCTATTGTCAAAACATCTTTCATGTAATCAACACTTATAATTATTTTCTACTTTACCTTAATAAATATTCTAAGCAAATCTCTTTAGTACCCTTTCCTATAGGATAACTTGCAACATATCCATTTCTTTTTCTTACAAGCTCTTTTATATTCTCTTTTGAGTTTGAAGGACATGCAGGATGTTTAACTAAATCTAGCATTGGAATATCGTTATTTCCATCACCCACAGCAGCCACATCTGATAAAGGCAATCCTAAAAGTTCGCAAGCTTTTTGTACAGCATAACCCTTATTACAACCTTTTTGATTTATATCTACGTAACAACTACCGAACAAAATATGTAGATTAGGAAAGCAATCAAGATTTTCATACAAAAATCTTTCTACAATCTCTTTTTCTCTAGGATCAAATAATAAAGTTATCATAGACTCTTTATCTTCTTCTCTAATATTGCATACTCCCTTTTTGCTCGGTATCTCATAAATGTTATTAGAATTTTTATATCTTTCTAATTGTTTTCTTGCTTTGTATAAATCTTCCATATATCTATCGTAAACAATTTTAGAGCCGTTTAAACTTATTATCCCTCCATTTTCTCCAATAATTATGCTGTTCTCATATAGAGTACCTGATAAAGAAGCACATTCGAATAAATAATCACAACATTTTCCAGAAGCATAGCCTATTATTATTCCGCTTTCATTTAATTTAGATAAGCCCTCTATTGCTTCTTCTTCAAATCTTTGAGCTAAGCCTTGAGGGGAGTAATCTTTAAGCACGCCATCAACATCAAAAAACGCAGCTCTTACCTTTTGCCTTTCTCTATACATACTTATCCATTTTCAGATAGAGTTTCTTCGAAATATTAATTATACTACCTGGTATTACATTATACTACCTTATACTATTTTTAAATATTTAAAGATTTCGGTAGAATTAAAAGTAATTTTTGCTATCAATAAACCTTAAACTAAAATATAAAATAACGAAAATGAAAAATATTCTAAGCGATATGGATCCACTTTCCAGAGAAATTATAAGCGTAAATCTTACCTTCACTTGTTAGCTTTGGGAAAACATCTTTTTCTAAAGAGCCCTTCCTTGGTAGAATTTCAAAAATCTTTGGACTCATGGCATAAATGCCAGCATTTATAGAGAAGGTTCTTTCTCTAGAACCATAATCAAATTTTATAACTTTGTTACCTTCAAACTCTATCTGATCTTTACTTTCATTTAATCTTGTTGTTGTAATTGCTATTGTTACAAGACCTCCATGTGACTTATGAAACATCATCATTTTATTCAAATCAAAATCAAAATAAATATCACTTGCAACAACAAAAAAATCAGAATTTATATACTTTTCACAAAGCTTTACCGCTCCCGCAGTACCAGAACAATTATCATCTATATAGACAAAATTAACATTTTGCATGTCATTAAACAAAGGAATTATCTTATTTGCTATAGGGGTTGCTATTATTACTTCCTTTACACCATATTTCGATAGAATTTCTACTGTATTCTTTATTATTTCCTTTCCTTCTATTTTCATTAGTGGCTTATAAGTATTTTTATATCTAAGCACACTTTCACTCCCACCAGCTAGTATTATAGCCTTTTTCTCAACCTCCAAAAAATTTTTTACAATACTCTCAATTGCTTGAGATCTATTCTTTATTTTCGAATTATCAATTAACGAATCTATATATTTCAGAAATCTATCTTCTATCGTTATTGAAATCTTTTTCTTCATAATTTAATTTTGGTTATTTTCTTTTTTATTTTTGATTTTTTCGCTTTACTATATATTCTAAATGCATATTAATGTACTCCTTTTCTTCTCTGCTCCTTATAGGATAATAATGCTCCTCATTTCCTTTCACAACCTTATAATAATATTCTCCTTCTTCACTTACATATATTTCTCTCCTTCCTCCTTCTATGTTATCAAAAATTCCCAAAAATTTTAATTTTACCATTTTATCACCTTCTTCGCTATCTATACCTGCTTTAATTATAAAATCCATTGGAAATAAAAGCTCAAAATGAGGGCAATAGTCTCGAGGCAATGGAAGGTTAACGAATATAGCATCTTCACCAATATCAAATCTCTGATAAAATCTACCTTCTTTACTTATATATATTAACTTTCCATTATAATCTTTTCCAATCCTTTTAAGCCTTTCCATAAAAACATCCGAAAAAGAATTACAATCTTTAATCTTTAATTTTAAATTAAAGGTTTTTGCTA
>JAWBTS010000031.1:0-6305 GCA_039000375.1 Candidatus Aenigmatarchaeota archaeon
AAGATCCCAAGGACCACAAGCTTGAACTTGCGTCCAAGTTGCTCCTAATATTTCTACAATTGTATTCCTCGCTGTTGTTCCACCAACATTTTCTATTTCTATGTTAACGCTTATCGGCTCATTCCTAGAGTAGCGATCATAGTCAGATGAAAACTCTGTTATTATTATTCCATCTGTTGCTGAAAACTTTACTCCTCCACTCGGGCCAACGCAACCACTTAGAAGAACTACGAGAGCTACACTAAATAAAAGTGCCAAGATTTTCATATTTTCAAAAATTCCTTTATTTTTCATTAAAATTCTACCCGAAAAAATTTATTTTACTATTTTTATCTTTGCACTTTTCTTTATTTCGTATTCGTATTTTATATTAATTATCACATAGGCATTTAAATAACTTTCTTTTAAATCTTTAATCTCTATTTTACAAGGAATTATGCCAGCACCCTTTTCTATAGATATCTTTTCATCAATATCGCAATTTATAGGAATATTTGGAATTATTTTGATCTCAATATCATCTTTTTTCAAATCGTTTGCAAAACCATTGCCAATATTTCTTATTTTTATATAAAGATAAGATTCTTCGTTTCTCGCAACAATAGGATTTTCAGAAAATTCTATGGTAACTTCTAGATCTCCATTACTTTCTACAAAGCTCTTTGGAAATTCTTTTAATCTTCCTGTAATTCTTCTATTTTCATATTCTTCTTGTTTCATAACAACGAAATTTTTTGCGACTGAAAATTGAGTATTATATCTTATAAGTGAGTGAATGGTTTCATCTATAATATTTGTAAAATCCTTATCCGATTCAAAAATAAGTTTGCATTCAACATGTTGCTCTAAGTTTGGTTTAAAATCGAACTCTTTTTTACATTCAGATCTTTTCTTAAATAAACCAACATCGAAGAAATCTACAAATATTTTGTAGTTTTGATTTCCTTTATTACTTAGCTCAAGAAAAACAGAAAACTCTTGCTTATTTCTTACAATTTCAGGCGCGTCCAAATTTATTGTAAGTCCACCAAACCTTTCGATATCATTTTTAACGCATCCGCTAAATAAAGTTGCGATAATTAAAGATAGAGTTATCAGTATACCTATTAAAAATTTTTCTATTAAGAATCTTACCTTTATCTTTCTCTTAATGCTTGATATTTTTATAAAACTTTTCAGCAAAATTAACATATTTGCCATTAATTAGAATTTAAATTTCAACATTTAAATCATTCTAAAAATATTAAGATTATGTTATATAAAGAGCTTGCAAAAAATTATGAAAAGCTAGAAAAAACAACAAAGAAGCTAGAGAAAAGAGATATTTTGGCAGAGCTTTATAAGAATTGCGATGACGAAACCCTTTACAAGGTTGTACTTCTTTCTATGGGGGTAATATATCCTCATGGGGAGCTTGAGCTTGGAATAGCAGAAGAATTGATGAAAAGGATAATTGTAAAAGCTTTGGGAATAACCGAGAAAGAGCTTGAGAAGAAGTTTAAAGAAAAAGGAGATTTAGGATTAGCTGCAGAAGAATTTGTTGAAAAGAGAAGACAAGTAACGCTTATGAAAAGAGAACTTACTGTAGATATGGTTTTTGATAATTTAAGAAGAATAGCAGAGATCAGTGGAGAAAAATCTCAAGAGAGAAAAGCAAGTTACGTTATCGAGCTATTAACACATGCTAGTGGAATAGAGGCAAGATATATAGTCAGAACTATATTAGGAGAGCTTCGCATAGGAGTTGCTGCAGGAATAGTAAGAGATGCTATAGCTAAAGCTTTTGAAAAAAACGTAGAGGATGTTGAAAAAAGTTATAATATTTTAGGAGATTATGGAAAGGTAGCGCAGCTAGCAAAGCAAAATAAGCTTGATGTTGAAATCATTCTTGGAGTTCCCGTTAGGGTTATGCTTGCAGAAAGGGCAGCAAACCTAAAAGAAGCATTAGAAGCTTTTGAAAACGCTGCTATAGAAGCAAAGTACGATGGCTTTAGGATTTGCATTCATAAGGATCATGAAAATATAAAATTGTTTTCTAGAAGATTAGAAGACGTTACAAATCAATTTCCAGAGATTGTAGAATGGAGCAAGAAAAATATAATTGCGAAGCAGGCAATTGTAGAAGGTGAGGCAATAGCAATAGATAAGAAAGAGAAAAAGCCATTGCCATTTCAAAATCTTTCAAGAAGAATTCAAAGAAAGTATGAAATAGAAAAGATGATGATCGAAATTCCTGTACAAGTAAATTTGTTCGATCTCATTTATGTTGATGGAGAAAATTTTATGCATAAAAAACTAAGAGAAAGATGGAAAAAGCTAAAAGAGATAATAAAAGAGAGCGAGGATTTTAAGCTAGCAGAGCATATAGAAACAAAGGATTTTGAAGAAGCAAAAAGGTTTTATGAAGATTGTTTAGCAAAAGGCTATGAAGGCGTGATTGTCAAAAATCTTGATGCTCATTATCAGCCAGGAAAAAGGGTTGGCTATTGGCTGAAAGTTAAGCCAATAATGGAACCATTAGATTTAGTTATTATTGGTGCTGAATGGGGTGAAGGAAAGAGAGCGCATCTTTTGGGCTCTTTAGTTTTAGGTGCTCGCAACCCTAAAACAAACGAGTTTCTTCCTACAGGTATGATGGGATCTGGTTTGACAGACGAGCAGCTAAAAGAGATTACTGAAAAACTAAAAGATTTGATAATAGAAGAGAAGGGAAGAGAGGTAAAGATAAAACCAAAGATTGTCGTAGAAGTTGCTTATGAAGAGATACAAAAATCACCAAAGTATCCTACTGGCTATGCTTTGCGTTTTCCTCGCTTGCTAAGATTTCGCGACCAAGAAAAGAGCGCAGAAGAGGCGGATACAGTAGAAACAATAGAGAAGCTATATCTACAGCAAAAAAGGGCAAAGCTCGGAGAAAGCGAGAAATGAATACGAAACAAATTAATGCTTTTAAGCTTTCCATCATTAATAATTTTTTAGAAAGAAATAATTTTTGATAGAAACTTAAATTCGGTGAATAAAATGAAAATAGATTTTTATATACATGGACTTTGGATATTGGCAGCGATCTTCTTTTTAATAGCTTCAATGATAGCAGGCAATGTAGAATATACGCTAGGAACTACAACAGAAAGCTATATACTTTCGATATTATTAGCTTTCGTTTTGTTTCTGATAGCAACCATGCTAATCGCTTATTCTGCGATAAATGCTATAAGGGAAGAGATTTGATTTTAGAAAATTGAAGTTAAAAGCAAAAGAAATTTCTTAAACTAAATTTTGCAAATTTTTATTTTTGTTTTAATAAATGAAATAATGTTATGCTTGAATCGTTGCTCGATCCTAAACATGCGATAAAAAATCCGTTAGAAGTCTTTGTGGTTGCTTCTCTCTTTACTACAATTTCTATACTCTTTTCTTATTTTTTGTTTCCAGATCACAGCTCTGTTTTAATCTGTGCTTATATAACGCTTTTGTTTTCTCCATTCTTTCAGAGATTGTTTGCAACAGAAGAAGCAAAGGAAGAATATGCAATTAAGCATAGAATAAGAATTGCAAATGTTTTTCAAAGGCATGCTGATGTGATTGAAATATTCAGCTTTTTCTTCTTAGGAGTAATTATTACGTCAAGTATTTTTGCTGTTTTTCTTCCAGAGCCAATAAAATTTGTGGTTTTTAAAAAGCAGATAGAGGAGTTGCATAGGATAGCTTCCTTAGCAACATCTGGAAAATTTTTAAGCTTCGAGGGTTTTGCAAGAAGTGCAACTTTCATAGAGCTGGAAAAGGCAAAAATGATCTTTTTCAACAATTTGCTCGTTCTCTTAATTTCATTCATATCCTCTCTTTTATTCAGTACAGGCGCTATATTAATACTTTCGTGGAACGCTTCTATAATAGCAACATACGTTGCTGCATATGTAGAAACAATTGCTGCCAAAGGTTCTGAGCTAACTATTGCCTATCTTATTGGAATGCCAAGCGCTTTGCTAGCAATTACCTTACATGGAATACCAGAGATAATTGGCTATTTTTTTGCTGGTCTTGCAGGAGGTATATTGTCATGCGGTTTAGTGAAAGAAAGGTTGTGCGCTAGTGAGATGAAGATCATATTTTTTGATTCTCTGCTTCTTCTTTCCTTTGGTATATTTTCAATATTTTTCGGAGCTTTTATAGAGACATCTGACATATTGCTAAGCTCGATAGGGTTCATTTCTTATTTAATATTTTTATTAACTTTATTGAAGAAAGGCGAGTTTTCTCATGAGATGACATGGAATAAGAGCTCAGAAGATATTATTGAAAAAATAAGTGAAATCTAAATGGGCTACTTAGAAAATCTTGAAGAGATATCTAATAAAAAAGAAAAGCATGAGTTCTATCTTCCAATTCCAAAAGGTTATGAAAGAGGGAAAACAAAATACATTATAGTTACAGGAAGCGTTATGAGTGGCGTAGGAAAAGGAACATTAACATCTTGCTTAGGAACCTTGCTTCGTTGCCATGGATTAAAAATCTCTATGATAAAATTTGATGGATACTTAAATTATGATGCAGGTACTTTGAACCCTTTTCGTCATGGTGAAGTTTTTGTTTTAGACGATGGAACAGAGTGTGATTTAGATTTGGGTTCTTACGAAAGGTTTACTAATCAAAACTACACAAAGGATAATTATCTAACTGCTGGAAAGATATTTAAGAGAATAATAGAGAAAGAGAGAAAAGGAGAATTTCTTGGAAGAGATGTGCAATTTATTCCACATGTTACAGGAGAGATAAAAGGTTTTTTAAGAGAGCTTGCAGTAAAAACTAGAGCAGATGTTATTCTAGTAGAGGTTGGCGGAACTGTGGGTGATATAGAAAATTCTTATTTTATAGAGGCAATGCGCGAATTAAGATATGAAGAAGGCAAGGATAATGTTTGCTTCATAAATGTTACATATATCATAGAGCCAAAATCTTTGCAAGAGCAAAAGAGTAAAGCAGCTCAACTTGGAATAAGAAAGCTTCTTGAGCTTGGAGTACAGCCAGATATAATATTTTGCAGATGCGAGAGTAAGCTTAATGAAAGCATAAGAGAGAAAATAAGTATCTATTCGAACGTTCCTTTAAAAAATGTTTTTGAGTTAGGAGATGTGGAGTCAGTTTATGAAATTCCTTTAATTCTTAAGGATAATAACGTCGATAAAGCAATTTTTGAAGTTCTTAAAATTTCTGAAAGAAAAAACGAAGAAAGCGATATAAACTTTTCAATATGGAGCTCTTTTGTTGATAAAATAAAGAAAAGCAATAAGAAAATAAATATTGCTATTGTAGGAAAATATACTAAAGTTCGAGATGCATATATAAGCATAATAAAAGCATTGGAGCATTCAGCAGCCTACTATTTAGCTAAGCCAGAAATAAAATGGGTAGAAGCAACATTGCTTGAAGATGAAAATAATAATGTAAAAGAGGATTTAGTTAAAGAAAGCTTGAAAGATGTCCACGGAATTATTGTTCCAGGAGGTTTTGGAAAGCGTGGTATTGAAGGTAAGATTTATTCAATAAAATATGCAAGAGAAAATAATATTCCATTTCTTGGTCTATGCTTAGGGTTTCAGCTAGCTATTATAGAATTTGCAAGAAATGTATGTAATCTAAAAGATGCTAATTCAAGAGAGTTTGATTCGAATACAAAACATCCTGTAGTAGATCTCTTGCCAGAACAAAAAAATATAGAAGAAATCGGTGGCACTATGCGTTTAGGAGGAAAAGATGTTGAAATAGTTCCAAATACTCTCGCTCACAAACTTTACGGGAAGCTGTTGGTTAGAGAACGTTTTAGGCATAGATTCGAATGCAATCCAAACTATTTAGAAATCTTAGAAAAACATGGAATGGTATTCTCAGGAAAAGCACCAAATAGCAATATAATGCAAATCCTTGAGCTTCCATTTCATAGATTTTTCTTAGCAACGCAGTTTCATGCTGAGTTTACATCAAAGCCTTTGGCTCCAAGCCCAATATTTAAAGGATTTATAAAGAGTTGTTTAGAATTTGCTGGTTTATCTGAAAATAGTCTCTGAGAATTGGTATCTGAGGATATATGGATTTTCGATTATATGGATTTTCAAGAGAAATAGTATTAGAGTATTATGAAGTTAAGATTATTTAATTCGTATTAATATAATTTGAAAATAATTGAATGTTGAAAAATTATTTGTTTAGATTGCGTTTAAAATAATTTTTAGTATTGTAAATAATTGGCGAAGAGATATGACAGAGATTTCAAGAGTAAAAGGCACTAAAGATTATATACTTGATGA
>JAWBTS010000032.1:0-6050 GCA_039000375.1 Candidatus Aenigmatarchaeota archaeon
TTTTGTTTCACCATCTACGACTGAAACTCAAGGATTAAGCGTTCTAGAAGCTATGAGCTCTTCCTGCCCAGTTATTGTTGCAAACTCTCTTGCTTTTAAGGAATTTGTAAAACATAGATTTAATGGTCTATTATTTAAGCCAAAAAATGCAAAAGATCTTGCAAAAAAGATAACTTTAGTTATTGAAAACAAGTCATTAAGAGATAAGCTAGCAAAGAATGCAAGAAAATTTGCATTAGAGCTATCAAAAGAGAAGCAAGCAGAAAAACTACTTTCTGTTTATAAGGAAATTTCTAAAAAACCATTAGTTTCTATAGTTATACCTTCTCTCAATGAAGAAAAATATATAGGAAGAACTTTAGCTTCAATAAAAAATCAAACATATAAAAATTACGAAATTATTTTAGTCGATGGCAATTCAAAAGATAGAACAAGAGAGATCGCTAAAAGATATGGGTGCAAAGTAATAGTAGAAAAGCGTCGTGGCATAGGGCTTGCGAGAAATATTGGGGCAAATCTTGCGAAAGGTGAGATTCTACTTTTCTTAGATGCAGATACAGAGATCGAAAAAGACTTTTTAGAAATTCTTGTAAAAAGAATGAAAGAAAAGAATATAGTTTGTGCTTCTGGATATATAAAAGCTAAAGGAAGCTTTTTAGAAAGATTTATATATAGAGCTACTTCTGAGATTGCAAGTTTTCTTAGCTTTATCGGATATCCTCACTTTTATGGTAATTGTCTTTCATGCAAGAAAAGTGCATTTATTCAAGTTCATGGTTTTAACGAGTCATTAGCTACATGCGAAGATTTAGATCTAACAAGAAAACTTGCTAAGATTGGGAAGTGCATATTCTTAAGAGATGCTATTGCATACTCATCGCCAAGAAGGATTAGAAAGGTAGGGGCTTTAAAGATTTGTGTATTTCATATAATAAACTTCTTTAAGTATAAGTTACTAAAGAAGCCATATGAAGAGTATGATGTAGTAAGATAAATAAAATTCAAAAATAAAAAAGAAAAATAATTTATACTACAGTATCTATGCAAACTCCAGCGGCAATTGTTTGTCCCATATCTCTTATTGCAAATCTTGCTAATTCTGGAATATCCGATTGCTTTTCTATTATTAGTGGCTTTGTTGGCTTAACCTTTACTATTGCAATATCTCCTGTTTTTATGAAATCTGGTTTCTCTTCCTTTACTTCTCCTGTTTTAGGATCTATTTTCTTCAATATATCAATTATTGTGCATGCTACTTGAGCAGTGTGGCAATGAAATACTGGGGTATAGCCTCTTGAAATTACTGAAGGATGATTTAAAACAACTATTTGAGCTGTGAATTCCTTTACAGGCTTTGGAGCAGATTCTGGATGAGCAGCTACAGAACCACGCTTTATCTGATCTTTACTAACGCCTCTTACATTAAAACCAATGTTATCTCCTGGCTTTGCTTCTGGTATTTCTTCATGATGCATCTCTATGCTTTTTACTTCTCCTGTAACACCTTCTGGCATGAAAATTACTTTATCTCCCTTTCTCAATACCCCAGTTTTTACTCTTCCTACTGGAACAGTACCAACCCCTGTAATTGAGTACACATCCTCTATTGGAATTCTTAGTGGCTTGTCTATTGGCTTTGGTGGCACTACAAAGAAGGCATCCAAAGCTTCAATTAATGTGTATCCCTTGTACCAAGGCATTTTATCAGATTTATTCACTACATTGTCTCCGTTATATGCTGATATAGGAATAAACGCCTTTTCGTCAATTTTGTACCCAACAGTTTGTAAAAGCTTTAATACTTCGTCCTTTACTTTTTTAAATACTTCTTCGCTATAGTTTACTGCATCCATTTTATTTATCGCTACAATTAGCTGATTTATTCCAAATATTTTTATTAGTTGCACATGCTCCTTTGTTTGCTCTTGTATTCCTTCTTTTGCTGATACTACTAGAATTGCACCATCTGCTTGGCTAGCTCCTGTAATCATATTCTTTACGAAGTCTCTATGTCCTGGAGCATCTATGATTGTAAAGTAGTATTTTTGCGTGTCGAATCTTTGGTGCATAATGTCAATAGTTAATCCTCTTTCTCTCTCTTCCTTTAGTCTATCCATCACGAAAGCGAACTCGAAGGTCTCTTTCTTTAGTTCTTTCGCTAACTCTTTTAGCTTTCTAAGGTCTTCTTCCCTGATTGCGCCGCTATCGTATAAAAGTCTACCTACTGTAGTGCTTTTTCCATGGTCTACGTGACCTATTGTTATTAAGTTAAGATGTTCTTTTTCTGCCATTCTTTTCACCTTACTAAAAGGTATTTTAAAGTGTTTTATACGTTAGTATTGAGTTAATGTTTAAAATTTAAATACTTTTTATTTTATCTAAAGATACATAAAATATTGAAATATATGAATCGCCAGAAATATAAAAAGCAACAATATCTTTATTCAAAATTCTCTCAAATCCTTTTGTCTTTTATCTTCCTCTTCTTCATAATTTTCACTCAAAACCTTTCTTATCTTCTGAGCTAATTTCTTACCTATTCCTTCAACTTTCATTAGCTCTCTTTCAGTTGCAGTAAAAACAAACTCTGGGCACTTAAAATGTTTAAGCAATTGTCTAGCCCTTTCTCTATCTACATTAGGCAATCCGGCAACAAGATACTCTTGCAACCTTCTAATATCTTGCGGCTTTTTTCCAAATCTTATTTTTATTTCTTTCTTTTTCGCTATCTGCTCTCTTTTTGCTATCGCAATCAAAAGTTCCGCTGTCTCCTTGGCACTTCTACTCCAAAGTATAGGAATTTTTATTTCCGTTGCTATAGCTGCCAAAGCTCCTCTTATTGCTTCTGGTCTTATATTCTCATTCTCATAAAGAGAATTGCCCTCTATTATCAAGATCGCATTTGAATAAGAATTTTTCATATCGATTAATTGGTTAAACAATCTACCATCTATTATGCTCTTTACAAAATCACTTGTAGTTTTTCTTTCACAGCAAGTTTCAGAAGATATAAGATAATCACCAATATCTAAAACTCTTTTTTCAATCTCACATTTTTCTAAGAGAAATTCAACAACCAATGAGTTTGCTTCTCTCGAATCAACAATTATTTTTATTTTTTTATCTTCTTCATTGTTTTTTTCAGAATTTTTATTATCTTTTTCTTCATATGAATTTTCTACTTTTTCATTTTCTTTCAGAAATATCACCCAAATATGAATATAAACTGCTTTGTTCCTTTAAC
Source organism: Candidatus Aenigmatarchaeota archaeon (assembly GCA_039000375.1). GTDB lineage: Archaea > Aenigmatarchaeota > Aenigmatarchaeia > GW2011-AR5 > JAHLMP01 > JAHLMP01. The sequence continues at coordinate 3,245 of JAWBTS010000032.1, forward strand.
TTGTTTTTTGTTTTTATTCTTTCTAAGATTCTTCTCATCCTTTTTTCTCTATGATAGGATGCCCAATAATATGCCTGATCTCTTGTACCTTTTGTTATTAATATATATATTTTTCCGGGTTTTTCTCTTCCAACTCTTCCCCTTCTTTGTATCATTCTTATCTCACTAGGAACTGGTTCAAAGAATATAGCAACAGTAGCAGAACCGAGATGAATACCTTCTTCCCCAATAGAGGTTGTTATTAAAGTATTGTAAACTCCACTATCATAAAGTTTTACAAGCTCTACTTGCTCCTTTTGTTTAATTCCATCCTTTCCTCTTTGACCTATTAAAACAATGGGTTTACATCCCTCTATCTTCTTTATCTCTTCCTTAATTACTTTTACCGTAGCCCTAAATTGTGCAAATATTATTATTCTTGTGTCTTTATTCTTAAGCTCTTCTTTTATAATTTCCTTTAACTTTTCCATCTTAGGATGATTTTTTATCATATTTATTTTATCTATAGCAGGAGCTATTTTTTTCACAAGTCTCGCATCAGCTCCAATTTTCTTTTCTTTTGTACTTTCCATAATCTTTTTTACAAATTCCTTAAAAGCTTCTGTAGCTTGCGTTTCCAACAATTCTATCATATAGTCAATCTTCATTATTTCTGCAACAAAAGAAAGCAAGCCCAAAAATATTTTATCTTTTGTTTCTTCATAATTTTTCATTATTTTGTTTTGAATAGAGATCAGATCCTTTCTTGTACTACTTTTATTTAAATTAAAACCAAAGCTTGCAAGCTTTTTTATGTTTTCTTCTCTCAAAGTTTGAAGAAAATTTCTTAGCTCTTCTATTTCAGGAGGTAGGTTAACCTCCACCCATTCTATTTCTATTGGCTTTAAATACTTTTTAACATCTTCATCTCTTTCTGTTCTTACTTCAACATGCTCTACAAAAAGATTTTTCTTTATCTCTCTTATTTTAGAATAGTTTGCAGACGGGGATGCGGTTAACGCAAGGATAATGCCTAAGTTATATGTCTGCTTCATGAATTCAGAAGCGATATATGTGTAAGCATAATTTCCAATCGAATGCTGAGCTTCATCAACTATTAATAAAGAAAAGTCCTTTAATGAAATTAGGCCATGCTTCAAATCGTTTTTAATGCATTGTGGGGTAGAAAAGATTATATCAGCCTTTTTATAAAAATCTACTCTTTTTTCACTTCTTATTTTTCCTGTAATAGAGACAAGCTCTAACCCAAGCTTTAAAAATCTTTCAAATGTTTTTTTGTGTTGCTCAACTAATGGACGAGTTGGTGCTAGAAAAAGAATTTTTTTATTTGGATGTCTATCAAGAATTTTAGTCGCAGTTAGTAATGCAATTATTGTTTTTCCCATTGCTGTAGGAAGAACACAAAGAGTATTTTTTCTCGATGCTATTTCAGCGATCTTTTCTTGATATTCTCTTTTTTCTATTGCATTTTCTACTATCCATCTATTCTTTACATACTCCTTACTTTCATTTTCTTTATTTTCTTCGTTTTTACTTTCGATATCATTTGTCTTTGCATTTTCTATTTCATATTCCATGTAAGACTCCTCTATAGAATTTCATCTTCTCTAAATCTATCTTTGATTTTTACCTTAATCTATAATAAAACTTTACATCTTCAATATCAAAAAATTAATTATTTATGAACAAATAATATGTTTTATGTTAAAACTTATAGCAAGCAATAGCGTTTTGATAGCTGGGATAGCATTAATATTCATAGGCATTCTCCTAATTATATTTTCCCTAATTATAGGCGAGGCAACAGGAAGAGCAAAGTTTAGTGTTGGTGGTTTTATTGGACCTTTTGTTTTTGGATTTGGAAATGATCCAAAAATGGTAAGATTTGCAGTAATAGTAAGTTTGATAATGCTTGCAGTATTCTTAGCTTTTCTCTTTCTAAGGATTTAAAATATCACTGTTGAACCTTCTAAGGATTTAAGATATCACCATTGAATATAGCAAATTTCTAATTTTACAAAGAGTTTTAGCTTATATCACTCTCTATACTACAAATTCAAGTAATACAAATTCAAAATATAGGAAAGAATAAAAGGCGCCGGAGGCAGGACATTAAAAGGATTGGAACTCCCTTACATTGTTTGTTTTTTATATTATTATTTCGAAAATATTTAAAGATTTATCCGCGTGTGTTTGTTAAATCAATAAATAATAATAAATAAAATATTCTTATTAATAATGAATAATATTCTTACAAGTAGTAACCCGGTAACTTGTAGTAACCCTGTTTTCTTGTTTTTATGGGTCACTACAAGTTACTAGGTTACTACTTTAGTGAACATGGTGAACATAGTGAATGTAATGCACATGCGAATAACAAATAACATACTAAGAACAAACTACTGACAAGGCAGACATGTCTGACATGTTGTACATGCATAGAGACCCATCTCTTGATAAAAATAACATTCAAATTGCTATCAAATTAGCCGATTTTGAAGCAAAAGAAAACCTTGCGCATGCATACAACATGTCAGACATGTCTGTCATGTCAGCATTCTTCCTAAGGATCGGCTTTAAAAGTTTAATTAAAGGTGACAAGGGTGACAAGGGTGACAACATTTCTACATACAGATAGTTTTTTCTTGATTCAAAAAGTCTTATTTTGATAGCATTTTATCACATATTTTCAACAAGAGGGGAGTTTCCGCACGTAGAAAGTCCGTCACCCTTGTCACCCTTGTCACCCTTGTTATCGGTATATCTGTATATATCTATATATGTCTATATCTCTCTGTCTCTATAT
>JAWBTS010000033.1:0-5816 GCA_039000375.1 Candidatus Aenigmatarchaeota archaeon
ATATCTGAAATGTGGGCAAACTTAAACATAAATTAAAATTTTAACTAAATTAATTAAAGTATAATTGAAAGGTTCAGTAGATTAGATGCGAGGGTAGCCAAGTGGTCAAAGGCGGTAGGCTCAAGACCTACTGGCTTAGTGCCTTCGCAGGTTCGAAGCGATTTTCATGATAATAAATTAGTTCAATTTTAAGTTTTGAATTTGTAAAAATAATAAATATAAAAATTAACATGAAAATCGCAAAAATCCTGCCCCTCGCATCTGTGCAACGGCGAAGCTGATAACCGGAAGGTCGGGAGTTCAAATCTCCCCTGCCCCACTATGGGGCGGTAGCTTAGCCAGGTTGGAGCGTCCGAGTTGCACAGAAACTAATTAATTAAAAGAGAGTGAAAAGAATATTCTGAGGATGAAAAAATTTTATAAACGTTTTAATAAATATTTAAGAAAAGAAGATAATCTCTACAAATCTTTTATTTTTCTAATAATATTCATACACTTTTTTATAATAGTTGGTTTTTTTCTACCAGTTGGGGTGAAAGAAAAACTATTACTCAAGACGAATGAAATAAATTTGATTAAAATATATTCTCATATAATTATTCACAAAGATTTTGACCACTTTATCCAAAACCTAATATCTTTTTCTGTTATCTCTTATATATTTGTCTATATTCTAAAAAAGGAAATAGTAGAAAAAGAAAAACTTTTTACTTCTTTTATTGCTATAACATTAATTACTCCAATAATTTCTAGTCTTTTATGGTATTTTAATAGCTCGATATTTAAATTAGAGGAAAATACTATGGGTTTTTCTTCGATATTGGCAGCCTATTCTATCTTCATTCTTTATTTCTTTCTATCTCAATACCTTCCGTCAAATTATAAAATTAAAGTTCCTAAAAATGAAACTTTTTTCTCTATGCTGCTGATTATATTCTACGTATTCTCGAATCGTTACGATATAGAATTATTTGAAATTATTAGATTTGATATAATCATTTTATTAATATCGATCTTAATTTTTTCAAAACTATTTATAAAGATCGAGATAAAAAAGAATAAAGATTATATAAAAATATTTTCTATATTTTTCTTGGAGTTCCTAATAGTATGTTTTGCATTTCCTCGTAATATAAATGATGTAGACATTATAAGCCATTTTGCAGGATTTCTTTCTGGTCTTATAATTGGTTTTTTATTATATTCTGAAAATAATGATTATTTATGATCGTCATTGGTATTGTTGGATTAATAGGAGCTGGAAAAGATACCGCAGCAAAATATATAGAGGAAAAATATGGATATACTCCTATATCTTTTAGCGAGCTTGTTCATGAAAAAGTAAAAGAAGAGGGTTTAGAACCAACGAGAGAAAACTTGCAAAATATTGCTAAAAAATATAGAGAGAAATATGGAATGGATTATTTTGCTAAACTAGCAGTAGAAAAAGCTTTGAACTCTGGAAAAGATAAGATAATACTTAAAGAGCTTAGAAGAAGAGAAGATGTTGAATACCCAAAAAGATTTTTCAAAGATTTTTATATTATAGAGATTTACGCTAACAAGAAAATAAGATTCAAAAGACTTAAAGAAAGGGCTACAAAGAAGGATCCGAAAACATGGAAAGATTTTTTGGAGCAAGAGAAAAAGGAAGAGTTACTCGGATTTCACGAGGCAATAAAATATTCTGATTTTAAAATAAAAAATAATGGAAGGTTGAAAGAACTTTACTCTAAAATTGATAAAGTAATGAAAGAAATTGAGACCAAATACAAAATTAGAAGAGCTGTAGAAGAATATAATAAGTATAGAGCTCCTGAAGCTAATATAGAGATAGAAAAAATTAAAGATAATTACGTAATATTGAGGTTTTTCGGACCTTTTTGCAAGTCATGCGGTGTTTATGATTATTTTGAAGATTTTATATTCTTTCTAAGAGATTTGGAACTTGATGGAAAAATAAAAAATGTAAAAGAAATTAAAAATGGATTTTTAGTAAAATTTAAAATTAAATTTTAAGCCCACTGACAAGCGTTATTTATGCATTTGCATTCTAAACCATATGTTGAAGCTCTGTAACATTCTCTCCACTCACATGTTGTTATAATTTCTTTTTCATAGATAGATCGACAAACTTGTTGAGAGCATCCATCTTTAATACAATCGTAATCTCTTGAACATTTTCCATATGTAGATATTCCGCAAAATTCATTACCTTCTATAAACGGTATTTCTGGTAGCTTAATTGATGTCAAATCACTCTTTGTATTAGTATAAAAAATTAGTATAAAAACTGCAAAGATCGATATTAGAAGAATTAAAGATAAATTCTTCATAACATAATTTTGAATATTTTTATAAATAAAAAGTTTATTTTACCCCTATTCTTTTACAATACTTTCTTATTTTACATATATTGCATTTAGGATTTCTCGGCAAACAAATATTTTGCCCAAAAGTTACGAAAGTTTGATTAACACTCTTCCAATATCTCTTTGGCAATATTTTCATCAATTCTTTTTCTGTTTCAAAAGCAGATTTTGTTTTGACAACACCTAACCTATTCGAAATTCTATGCACGTGAGTATCGACTGCTATTGCATCCTTACCAAAAGCATAAGAAAGAACTATATTTGCTGTCTTTCTTCCAACGCCCTTTAGTTTTAATAATTCATCTATGTTTTTTGGAACATTTCCATTATATTCTTTCAGTAATACTTCAGAAATCTCCTTTATTCTCTTTGCCTTAGTCTTATAATAATTCACTCCTTTTATTGCATTCTCTATATCTTTTTCACTCAGTTTTACCATTTCTCTAGGGCTTCTGGCTAAAGAAAAAAGTCTTTCGGAAGCTTTATATGCTTCCTTATCTCTCGTTCTTAAGCTAAGTATGCATGAAATCAAAACTTTGTATGGATCTTTATCATTGCTTGCTATTTTTCTTATTAATGGATTTTCAAATTTCTTTTTCTCGCTCTCGAGCTTTGAAATTATTTTAATTAGTATTTTTCTTCTTATATTTTCTTTCATTTAAACCAAACAAAAATTAAATAAGATATAAATGGGCTCGGCAGGATTTTCTAAAATGATTAAAAATATTCGAACCTGCGATCTTCGCCTTGTGAAAGCGACGTCATAACCACTAGACCACGAGCCCTTATTATGTATTTCGAAAAAATATTTGTTATACAATTTCTAAAATTTTATCTTAGAATTTTATTATAAGTAAGCCATGGGCACTTTTAACTTTCTTTATTTTATAGAAACCTGCTTCACGTAATCTTTTTAGAACTCCTTTTAAGATTCTCCTTGCTCTATTACTTCTGAAATTACCAATATAGTGAAAGATCTTTCCATTCCATTTAAGAACTCTGAATAATTCTTTATAAAATTCTTTGGAGTATAATTCTGGAGCTAAAGAATAAGTTGGAGGATCATGAATTATAATGTTAAAGAATTCTTTTGGAAATTTCTTTATTTCTATAAAGATATCGCCAATACTTAGCTTTATCTTCGCGTTTTCAAATAGCTCTTTTGAAAACTCGTTCATTCTTGCAATCTTAATAATATTCTTATCCTTTTCAAATGTAAAAACCTCTTTTACTCCTTTCTTTCTAGCTGTAAGAATAGATGTATATCCTAGTCCACAACAAGTATCTAAAACTCTTCCATATATCTTTCCTAATGCTCTTAATTTCAATATCGTATCCCTCTTTGGGTCGCAGCCTTCTATTCTATGCATCTGAATTCCTGAAATTTGAACAGTTGGCCATGTTTTTGTATAAATTAGTTTATAAAACTTATTTGTACTCTCATCAAAAATTTCAATATCGCTTTTTTCTTCCTTTTCTATTTCCTTTCTCGCTTCTACTTCTTTCATCAATTTGAATATCTTAAAACAATTTATTAATTTGTAGAAATTATTATAATACATGAAAAAATCTTTTGCTATTGTTTTTGATTTTGATGGCGTAATAGTAGATAGCTTAGATGAATGTTTCTTGGTTTCAGTAAGAGCTTATAACGAGATTGGTGGAAATATAAAATTCTCGAAAAAAGCAAAACTTCTTTATAAAAGGTATAGACCTTACTTGAGAGTAACGGAGGATCATGTAGCAGCGCTAAAAATGATTGAAAATGGTGTTTTTGATAAAAATTATATAAAAAATTCTAGGACAAAATTCAAAAAGGAGAAGAAAGAATTTGTAAAGAAATTCTATGAGATAAGAAGAGAGATTCAAAAAGAAGATATTGAAAAATGGATTTCTCTTCATAGACCTTTTGAAAACGTAGTAGAATTCATAAAAAGAAATGAAAGAATGGCAAACATATTTATATCTAGTACAAAGGATAAGAACTCTATTATAAAAATCCTGAAAAGCTTGAATATAAAAATACCTAAAACAAAAATATTTTCAAGAGAATTCTCGAATGATAAAAGCAAGCACTTAAAGGCAATTTCAAAGATTGCTAGAATACCTGAAAGAAGAATAATATTTATTGATGATGTTCTAGAAAATTTGGAAATGATAAAAAGAAAAAGCAATGCTAAACTTGCGCTAGCTTCTTGGGGCTATGTAACAAAAGAAAATATAAGAATTGCTAAGAATATGGGAATAAAGATCCTACATCTGGAAAAATTAGAAAGGGAGCTAAATCTTATGATATCTTTAATAAATCCTGTTATTCAAAAAACCGTAGCAATTGTTATAAAAAACGATGGAAAGTTTTTATTAACAAAAAGAGCTAAACCACCAGAAATAAATTATTGGTGTTTTCCTGGGGGACATGTGGAAAGTAATGAAAGTATATTTGAAGCTGCAGTAAGAGAAGCTAAAGAGGAAGTTGGTGAAGTAAAGATAAATAAGCGTTATTTATTCTCTTTTGTACATGATGTTGGAATTAATCATAAGCATGAGTGCTACGTTTTTACAGGAAAGCTTGTAGGAAAATTGAAGAAGAATAAAGAAGTTAAGAAATTTGGATTTTTTTCTCTTGAAGAAATGAAGAGGATGAATCTAACTAATTACACTATACAAATAATTAATAAAATCCTAAATAGCAAAAGTTCGACTAAATTTATTTGATTTTTAATCTCCTACTCTATCAATACTCTCTCCAAATATGTCCACATTTTTTGCACTTAAAGAACTGGGTTGGAGGCTCGTCTGCTGCTCTTGTTTGTTGTAAGAAATAAAACGCTTGAGTATAACCGCAAGAAGGGCACATCTTGTCCGTAACAGGTAAATTTACATCTTCTTTTTCAATTGTTATAGTCTTTTTTATCTCATGTTTTTTAACTATTTTCATTTCTGATGACTTTTGTGGATTTATCTTTTCTAGATGGCCACACTTGCTACACTTTAGATATGTGTCTTTTCCTTTTTTCTCTGGAAGCATCAAAGAGCTGCATTTCTTACAAAATTCCATAAAATCACCTTTAGATATATAACTCTCTTATCTAATACACTAAAAGTTTTTAAATTTATCTCTTTCAGAAATTTTGAGAAAATTCATGAAAATTTAAAATTTATTTAAAGGTTCGTAAAAAATTTGCATTTATGAGAAAAAAGGAAATTCTTGCATCTGCCCCAGGAAAGCTTCATCTTATCGGAGAGCATGCCGTTGTTTATGGTGAACCAGCAATACTGGTTTCGGTAGGATTAAGAACTTATGTAAAAGTTAGAGAAAGTGAAAAAGTTAGTTATTTTGACGCCACATGGCCTGAAGTAAAATATGAGTGGAGTATAAATGAAATAAAAGAGATTACAGAAAAAACGCTATCGCTATGGAAAATATGTAAAGAAAAAAACGAT
>JAWBTS010000034.1:0-5814 GCA_039000375.1 Candidatus Aenigmatarchaeota archaeon
ACTTCCAATTACTAATGTAGATAATGAGAAGCAAAATAATATAAACACATTTAATTGGATTGTAAAGAAAGATTCACCTATTATTACGTATCTTAACGCATCTACCCCATAAGTTAAAGGATTTAGATAAGAGATTATTCTTAACCAATTTGGAGCTTGTGCTAACGGATAGAAAGCTCCGCTCAAGAATATCATTGGAAAAACTAGAAAATTCATTATAACTCCAAAGCTTTCTATTGTTTCTATAAGAGAAGCTATTATTAAACCTATGCTAACCAAACTTAAGGAAATTAGAATCATTAATGAGATCGAAATCAAAAGTACATCTAAATTAATTGGAATAGATAGAAATATTCCTAATAAAATAACTATGAAACCTTGGATTAATGCCATTACACAACCACTTAGAGCTTTTCCTAAAAATATCGAAAATCTTGATATAGGAGCAACTAAAATCTCTTTTAAAACGCCAAACTCTCTATCCCAAATGACAGAAATTCCAGTAGCTATTGATATGCCAACTAAAGATATAGCAACAACCCCTGGAAATAGAAATATTTGATAATCTATATCTCCAATCTTAAGAAAACTAAAACCGCTTCCGAGCACGAGCAAGAAAAGCGTTGGTTGAATAAAAGAGCTTATCACTCTAGACCTGTCTCTCCAAAATCTTATCAATTCTCTTTTCAAGATCCAATAAATAGCTTCTAATTCTATCATCAAAATCTCCTAAATCTTTTGAACATTTCAAAATCTTTTTCAACTTTATCTTCTCTAATTTCTCTTCCAGTATAATGTAAGAAAACATCCCCTAAGCTTGGTTTTCTTATGTTAATAGATTTTACCAAAAAATTGTTCTTATTTATGAATTCTATAATTTTTGGTGCTAAAATTTCTGCATCCTTTCCTGTAATAAATAGCTTATTATCTCTTACAATTATATTTTTGACCTCCTCGAAACTTCTTATATTTTCTTCCAATTTGCTTGCATCATCTACTTCCAAGATTATTACATCACCTTCTAATTTACTTTTCAGTTTTTCCGGTGTATCTAAAACCTTTATCTCCCCATAATCCATTATTGCCACTCTATTGCACAAAGCGTCTGCCTCTTCCATATAATGTGTTGTAAGAAAAATGGTTATATTTTCTCTCTTAGCTAACAATTTTATGTATTTCCAGACATGCTCTCTTGTTTGCGGATCTAACCCTAATGTTGGCTCATCTAGAAAAAGTATTCTTGGATAATGAATCAAAGCTCTAGCTATTTCTAATCTTCTTTTCATTCCACCAGAATATGTTTTTACAAGATCGTCTGCACGTTCTGTCAATCCAACCAATTCCAAAACTTCTTCTATCCTATTTTTTCTTTCTGATTTAGGCACTTTATAAAGTCCTGCATGTATCTCCAAATTTTCTCTTGCAGATAATCTATTATCTAAGCTTGGTTCTTGAAAAACAATACCTATAGATTTTCTAACATTGGTTTGCTGTTTTATTATATCAAAGCCATTTACCCTTGCTGTTCCAGAGCTTGGTCTCAGCAGCGTGCACAACATAGAAATTAGTGTCGTTTTTCCAGCGCCATTCGGACCAAGCAAGCCAAATATTTCCCCCTCTTCTATGCTAATAGTAACGTTATTTACCGCTATCAATCCATTAAAAATCTTAGTTAAGTTAAAAGTTTCTAAAATTGGCATAGGATATTATTTTTATGAGAGTTTATAAAATTAAATATTTCTCGTGAAATTTCGGAAAAATTATTTGAAAAAATATGTCATTTCATTATTATTAAGTTAAAGAAAATTTCTATTAAGAATGTGCTAATTCCATCAGAAATTAATCAAAAAAGGTTTTGAATGAATTAAAAAATAAAATAATTTTCACTATTTCTTAATTAATTTATATTCCATATAATCTTTGCAATCCTGTTATATCTGGTTTCTCTAATGTTCGTTTTTTGATTTCTCCATAGCTAGAATAACCATACATTGTAACTTCTGAGCATGAAGAGGTATATACATCTGCCAATCCTAAGCCATGTCCTAATTCATGTGTTGCTATATTTTGAAGGTCCATTACAGAGCTTCCATCTATTTCTGCATCTCCCCATCGAAAGTCTGTATCAAACAACATATCAAATTCTATTATTTGTCTTTTCTTGCTTCCAATTGGAATACCTGTCCAAATAACAGTTACTGCAATAACATTTTCTTTGGGATAATTTCCAAGAGATAATTCATTCCTTCCATCAGGAGCTTCGCTATCCCAATTTGCATTAGAATCTAAAATAACATTATTATCAAAAAGCTCTTTAGAAGTAGCAGAATCCCATGTCTCTGCAGCACTATAGATTGCATTTGGATCTATATTCTCTAAGTCTGGGTGTACAAAATAGGTTATTGGTAATTTCTCCCATTTGCTGCCAAGTAATTTATAGCATGGTTGATTTTTTATAACATCTTTTCTATTATTAGCATAGTGGATAAACATTGTTTTTTGCAAGCTTCCCGGCATTAATCTGAATGTCTTTTCTACTTTTATGTTTGGTACGACAAAAGAAATTTCTGAAAAGCTCGCTGACTTTATCTCTTCTGCACTAGCGTATATTGGTAAAATAAGCAATGTTAATATCACTAAAACTAAAAGCTTCATGATTTAATTCTATTTTAAACTTTTATAAAGCTTAAAAATTCTTGTCATTTTCAAATAAATTTACATTTCCTCTACAATTCTTATATTCGCAAAATTCGCAATCTCTTCCATCGTGTTTATATGGTTCGCACTCGATTAAAGTTGCAACTATGCCCAACGAACTTAAGTATTTGACTACTCTTCCTATCTCTGCTGGAGAATAAATTCTACAAAAATGAAACCTTGTAACCTTCTCGTCTTCTTCGCGATTCTCATTGAAATATCCTACTTGATGCCACTTTGTCTTACATAGTATTTCTAAATCCATAAAGATAAATAATTGTGAAAGATTTTAAATTTTTTTAATTAACCTCTCAATATAACGTGAGAATTTTGAAATGAAAGAATTTCTTGATAGGCCTGCTAGTTTTATTCTTTTTAGCTCTTTCTTTTGTTTCTAATCTTTTCTAATCTTGCCACTCTTAATTTTGTTTCAAGAGCAACGTCTGGAGTAACAGAAACAGAGTCTATTCCAGCATCAATAAGAAATTTTAAGAAATCTTTATAAGTAGAAGGAGCGTCTCCACAAATTCCTACTTTTCTTCTATATTTATGAGCCTTTTTAATAAGTTCTCTTATCAATATCTTTACTGCTTCGTTTCTTTCATCAAACTCATTTGCTAACCTTTCATTATCTCGATCTATTCCAAGCGTCAGTTGAGTCAAATCATTAGAGCCAATAGAAAAGCCATCAAAGAGTTTAGCAAATTTTTCTGCAAGAATTATATTACTTGGGATCTCTGCCATAACATAGATCTCTGTTTTCAGATTTTCATGTTTTATGATATTCAAAACCTTCTTTGCTTCTTCTATTGTTCTGCAAAATGGCACCATAACTTTTATGTTGTTAAGTTCAAAATCCTCTATTGCCTTTTTAATGGCCTTTATCTCTGCTCTAAAAGCTTTCTCGAATTCTGGAGAAATGTAGCGAGATGCTCCTCGCCAACCTATCATGGGATTTTCCTCTATATCTTCGAAATCTTCTCCTCCTTTAAGATTTCTGTACTCATTTGTTTTGAAGTCGGAAAAACGAACTATAACCTCTCGAGGATAGAAAGCACAAGCTATCTTTGCTATTCCTTTAGATAACTTTTCTATAAACTCTTTTTCTCTACCTTCTTTTATCATCTTTAAAGGATGCTCTTTTATTTGCGAGCCTATAATGAATTCTTCTCTTACTAATCCAGAGCCATCTACAGGTAAAAGAGAAATTTCTATTGCTTCTTCTGGCACTCCTAAATTAACATAAACCTTTGTTTTTGTTTTAGGAATTTTACTAAGCTTATGCCTTATAACTTTGTAAGCAAGCTCGCCTCTCCAAACTCTTCCTTTTCCAGTAGAGCAATCTATTGTAAGCTTTTCACCGCTTTTAATTAATTTTGTAGCATTTTTAACACCTATAACAGCAGGAACGCCAAGTTCTCTACTAACTATTGCGCAATGTGATGTTCTTCCTCCTTCTTCAGCAACTATACCACGAGCTAATTTCATTATTGGTTCCCAATCTGGATTTGTTCTCTTTGTTATCAGAATCTCACCTTCTTTGAATTTATGTATTTCTTTAGGACTTTTTATTACATTTGCAACACCAGTAGAAATTTTATTTCCAATTGCGATTCCTTCGAAGAAAAATCTACCTCTTTCAAGCAATACATATTTTTCATAAATATCTCGAGAAAATGAGTGCACTGTTTCTGGTCTTGCCTGCAAAATATATAACTTCCCCCTTTCCTTAGCCCATTCTATATCCATTGCAACTTCGTAATGTTCTTCTATTCTTTTTCCATACTTCGCTAAAGTTTCTGCGTCTTCATCGCTGATTGCAAACTTCTCTTGCATCTTTTTAGGTAATTTTATTATTTTAACTCCTTTTGATGATCTTACTTCCATTATTTTCTTTTTACCTAAAATCTTTTCAATAACTTTGCAATTTTTCTTGAATATAAGAAATTCATCTGGAGTGACCATTCCTTGCACTATAACATCGCCTAGACCGAATGCTGCATTTATTACAATGAAATTTTTATGACCAGTATCTGGATGAATAGTAAACATAACTCCGCTTGCATCAGAAAATATTTGATGCTGGACAGCAACACTTAATGCAACCTTCATATGATCAAATCCTTTATCCTCGCGATAAGAAATAGCACGGTCTGTAAATAGAGAAGCGAAACATCTTTTTACTCTATCTAAAAGCATTTTCTTATCTACATTCAAGAATGTTTCTTGTTGTCCGGCAAAAGATGCAGTTGGCAGATCTTCTGCTGTAGCCGAGCTTCTTACAGCAACGTATTTTAACTTCATTCTTTTGAATTCATTCATTATCTCTTCTTTCAAATCATCTGGAATTTTTGCATCAAGTATTAATTTTCTTATTTTTCTTCCAGCAATTCTCAACTCTTTTACATCCTTTAGATTATATTTAGAAAATATCTCTATTATTTTATCTTCTATTTTGTTTTTCTTTAAGAAGTATCTATATGCTTCTGCTGTTATTGCAAATCCGTTTGGTACAGGCATTCCTATTGAAATTAACTCGCCGAGCGATGCATTCTTTCCTCCAACTAGAAAAACATCTTTTTTTCTTATCTTTTCGAAAGGTAATACAAGCATGTTATAATTATTTTTGTAAAGGAATATATAAATTTCTTAGTTAGGGTTATGAGTAAATGACCAAAGCATAGAAGCAATCCAAATCAAGTGCCAAGGTAGAGGAGATAAAGAGTGCGAGGTTATTGCTGCTCCTTACAAGACGCTTGTTAAAATGGGATATAGGCCAATAAGATGCAAAAAACTTGAGAAGGGAAAATTAACACCAGAGTATAAAATCTTTAACGAAATTCGACCAACAAGCTGGGCAAGAAATAGCTTGAAGTCTTTGATAGATGCTGGCTTCTTTGATTATAAACATGGGCAAGTTACTTATCGTGGCGAGCGCTTCTTTCTATGCGAGGCAAGTTTTATGTATATTCTAGAGAAAGAATTGAGAAAGATTAAAAATGGCTTAAAAATTCTTTGGGATTGTAGTTTTGATTTCGGTAAGAGATTGGCTGAAATTTCTGGAAAACAAGAACCTTGCAAGTTTATTATGGACTTCTTTCCTGCTTTGGGCTTTGG
>JAWBTS010000035.1:0-5797 GCA_039000375.1 Candidatus Aenigmatarchaeota archaeon
CTCTAATGGAGTTTTATTGTGAGAAGGCAGTTTGGAAAGTGTTGCCATCGTTGCGAAGAACGCTTTGCGAGCTTTTAATTAAAAAAGGAGCAAAAAGAAAAGAGATAGCAAGGATTTTATGCATTAGTGAGGCAGCAGTTTCTCAATACCTGAATAATAAAAGAGGCTCAAGGTTAAGATTATCAAAAAATGAATTGATAAAGATCGATAAAATTGCTGAAAGAATTTTGAAATCTTATAGGAAAGGTAAGAGAATAAGCAAAAAATCTCTTGCAAGAGATTTTTGCATTATTTGCAGATTACTGAAAAACAAGGTATAACGCTTTTAAAATATACGAGGTGGTTGAGATAAAAAGAATTTATTTGGATCATGCTGCAACAACGCCTATAGCAAAAGAAGTTTTAGAAGCTATGAAACCATTTTTTAATAAGAAGTTTGGCAATGCTTCTAGCTTGCATTCTTTTGGAAGGGAGGCAAGAGAGGCAATAGAGCATGCAAGAGATATTATAAAGAAAAAGGCAAATGCAAAAGATCATGAGCTAATATTCACTTCTGGAGGGACAGAAGCAAATAATTTTGCTATAAAGGGTATAGCGTTTGCAAATAGAAAGAAAGGAAAGCATATAATTACAACAAAAATAGAGCACGATTGCGTTCTTAATGCTTGCAAGTGGTTAGAGAAACAAGGATTTGAGGTTACTTATTTGAATGTTGATAAAGAAGGATTTATAAACTTAAATGAATTAGAAGATAAGATAAGAAAAGACACTATTCTAGTTTCTGTAATTCATGGAAACAATGAGATAGGAACAATCCAAGATTTGGAGAGCATTGGAAGAATTTGCAAAGAGCATGATGTTTATTTTCATACAGACGCTTGTCAAAGCTTTACAAAAACAAAAATACCTATGGAGTATGTAGATCTCATAACTATTAATGCTCACAAGATTTATGGTCCTAAAGGCATTGGAGGACTTTTTATAAGAAAAGATGTTAAAATAGATCCTTTGCTTCATGGAGGTGGCCATGAGTTTGGATTAAGAAGCGGAACTGAAAACGTTGCCTCAATTGTTGGCTTTGGAAAAGCAGTGGAGATAGCAAGAAAAGAACACATAGATAAAATGCAAGCTTTGAATAAAATGCTAATAAGAGGAGCTCTGGAAATAGAGGAGACAAGATTAAATGGTCCTTTGCCTGGAGAAAAAAGGCTTTGCAACAATGCTAACATCTCATTCAAATGGATTGAAGGTGAGGCGATTATATTAAGATTAGATAGCTTTGGCATCGCTGCTTCTACTGGCTCTGCTTGCTCTTCTCGCTCCTTAGAGCCGAGCCATGTTTTGCTTGCAATAGGCCTAACTCCAGAAGATGCTCATGGAAGCGTTCGCTTTTCTGTAGGAAAGGAGAATACAAAAGAGGAGATTAAGTATACAATTGAATGTTTAAAGAAAATAGTAGAAGATTTGAGAAGCGTAAGCCCTTTTTATAAAACTTCAAGATAAAATTTAAAAGAAGAGAAATTTCGAAAGATGATTGAAATATGATTGAAATGTATACAAAAAAGGTTATGGAGCATTTTTTAAATCCTAAAAATGTTGGAGAGATTAAAAATCCTAGTGGCGTAGGAGAGGTAGGAAACATAGTTTGTGGAGATGTTATGAAGCTTTACATAAAAGTTAAGAATGATACTATCGTAGAGATAAAATTCAAAACTCTTGGCTGTGCTGCAGCTATTGCAACAAGTAGCGTGATTACAGAGCTTGCTAAAAATAAAAGAATAGAGGATGCTTTAAAGATTCGCAATGAGGATGTAATAAAAATTTTAGGAGGGTTGCCACCTATAAAAGTTCATTGCTCATTGCTTGCTGTAGATGCATTAAAAGAAGCGATATATGATTATCTAAGGAAAAGCAAGAGACCGATACCGAAAGATTTGGAAAATGCTCACAAAAGAATTGAAAGAGAGAAAAGAATTGCAGAAGAAAAATTCAAAGATTTTATAAAGAGAAGTGAGAAAATTTTGGATATTTCAGAAAAATCAAAGAAAAAGTAAAAAATAAAACTTAAAGTTTAAATAAAATGTAAAGCTTGGTAGATAAATATGGGGAAATACAAAATAATATATTCTACAGTAGAAAAGAAAAAAGACGCTAAAAGGATTGCAAAAATATTAATAAAAGAAAGAATTGCAGCTTGTGTTAACATCTTTAAAATAAACTCTATATATAGATGGAAAGGAAAGAGTATAGAAGGCGAGGAGTACGCTCTTATTATAAAGACAAAGAATAGCTTAGTTAATAAAGTTATGAAAAGAATAAAAGAGCTTCATCCTTACGAGATACCTTGCATAATTTGCTTTAATATCGAGAAAGGTTATGATAAATTTTTGAATTGGATTGATAAAGAATTAGCCCTTGAGAAAATAACTCTTAATAATAAGTGAATAAATAAACACAGAAGAAAAGATGAGCAAAGATAATTTATATCGATAATTTATTGAGAATTTTATAAAAGGGTTGATTTTGTGAAATCGAAAGAAAAAAATAAGAGATTTGATGAAAACTCAACAATAAAAGAAATACTAGAAAGTAAAAAAGGATTTGAAGTTTTAATTAAATACAATGTTCCTTGCTTAGGCTGTCCAATGGCTTCTTTGGAGATTAGTAGATTGAAACTTGGCGAAGTTGCAAGAGTTTACGGGTTGGATTTAAAAAAGATATTGAAAGAGCTAAATTCTGAAAAGGATGAAAAAAGGTAGCTTAGATTTAAAGTTGCTACGCTCTTTAGAATTTTGTTAATATTTCGATATTTTGCAATTTTACTGAATAAAACTTCTCTTTAATCATGTCAAAATGTATCAGTCAAAATTTAAATATTTGACCGATATATGTGACGTAAGGAAAAGAAATTATAGTTATAAAAGGGTGTTCAGCGAATTGGAAAATAATCTCTTTCCTATTTTTTTCCTTAGAAAACTAATTCAACTTGATCTCGATCTGAAAAAAGTTCTCATTATAAACTTTGAAGATCAAGATTACCAACAATAATATCTTTGAGTGAAGCCAGTAGAATTTTGAAACTTATCTTAAAAATGTTGAGAAAGATCCAAAATTTATAATGTTAGATGAGGTTGAGAATAGAGAGACTAGAAATTTGGTTAGGGCTTCGAACCAATTAAGGTGCAAAAACTTGCTTGTAATTACATGGGATTATGAAGAAGAGATGAAGATTGAAAACAAAAGAATTTTTTCAAGCCTTTGTGGAAATGGTTACTTGAAATTTAAGCTTACTAACACTTTTAACTCGAAATCCGATTTTTTTACTAAAGATCTAAAGCAATCCGAAAAATTTAAATATAAGTAATAACAACATAATATTATTATTGTGCTAATTTAATGTTATTTTAATACTATTTAGGAATAAGCGATTTGCCAACGTTTAAAAGGGTGTGTTATTTCATGAAGTCAAGCAAGAGCGTTTCTATTGAGATAAAATACTGGCAAGCATTGGAAGAACTTAGAAAAAAGAAGGGATTGAATTCTCTTTCAAGTGCTTTAGAAGAAGTCCTGAAGGAATATTTCGGAAAGGAGAAATAAAAAACTCAGAGTGGTTGAAATGAAAGAAGAAGCTACAAAAAATAAAGGAATATTTAAAGGAAGTAATTTTGCTGTTATAGCAAATAGTCTTGAAATAAGAGATGATATATACATAAAGATGAATAAAAAGCAAAAAATGTTTGTTCTCAAGAAAATTGAAAAGATACTCTCAAACTATGGAATAAAAAACTATTTGCTTTTCGGCTCTTTTTTAAATAGAAAGTGGTTTAGGGATATAGACATCGTTATATTTGATAACATCAAGGAAGATAAGATAATTGAGATATCTGCCAAAATAGAATCTGAGATCGGAATAGAAGTAGATATAAAGCATTATAAAGAAATCCCTTTGCCAGTGAAATTTAGCCTAATAACAAGTGGGGTTGGAAAAATAGATAATAAGCTAAGAGCTTCTTCCATAGATTTTGTAAGATCTTATATTGATTTTATAGAATGGTTTAAAGCTAGGAATGGTTAAAATGAGTTTAGAAATTATTAAATTATTAAGAGAATTGGAAAAAAGATTAAAACAATGGAAAGAAGACGAAAAGATAGGTATAGAGTCTTTTCTTTCTGACCAAAAAATACAAAATTCAATATGCTATAATATGATGGTTTCAATTCAATCGGCAATAGATTTGGGAGCTCTAATAATAGAAAAGAGAAATCTGAGAATAGCATCCACCTATGCTGAAATATTTCAGATATTAGCTGAAAATAAAATAATAGAAAAAAAGATTGGAAGGGAATTAGAATATCTAGCGAAGTTTAGGAATGCTTTAGCTCATATATATTGGAATATAGACTTAAAAAAAGTTTACGTAACGCTTAAAACAAAAAGAAAAGTACTTGAGCAGTTTTTAAAAATTGCGAAAAAGGAATTTAAAATAAATGAAAATAAAAGAAAATTAAATTTAATCATAGCATTAATTTCAATAATTTTATTCATTTCTCAGGCCTTTGCTGCTGTTCAATCTCATCCGGCAAGTCAAATAACTCCAGGAATTTTTGGAGAAGCTATATTGCCATTAGGGAACTATACTTTTCCTCTCAGCTTATATGTAAACCAGAATTTATTGGTTAGTGGAGCTATTGGCATAGCTACAAGCTCGCTAACTCATAAATTAAATGTTAATGGGTCTTTAAGATTAATTCCAATAGCTTCCACGCCTCCAGAAGAAAATGGAACTATATTCTATAATGCAAGCTCTAACAAATTTATGTGCTTCGAGGCAGGAGAATGGAAAGAATGCTTAAAAGGCAACATAAATGGTAGTGGTATAGCAAATTATATTCCTATTTGGGTTTCTGCTCAAACTCTTGGAAATTCAATTATATATCAATCATCAGAAGGCATAGGGATAGGAACAACAACTCCATTAGGAACATTAAGCATCGCTGGCAGCAATGGTCAACTTGTTCTTTCTGCAAGTAGCGATGGTGGCGATTTTAACATTTTCACAAATGCAAGCGGAACTTTGGCAATTTATGGAGCAAATGCCAATACGTTGAACTTACGATTGTTGGACGGAAATCTTATCGTAGATTCTGGGAGTGTTGGTATAGGAATAGCTTCCCCAACAACCAGATTGCATGTTAATGGCTCTTTGAGAGTTGATAATTCTACTGGCTCGGCAATTTTATTTGTTAACGGTACTTCAGGCAGAGTTGGGATAGGAACAACTACGCCAATTAACAAGCTCCAAGTCATTGGAGATATAAACGCAAGCGGTTATATTTATGGAACAACTGGGTTATGCATTGCTAACGATTGCAAAACTTCGTGGAGTCAAGTTGGAAATGTAACTGGTGTTGGCGTAGCCAACGCTTTGACATATTGGAGCGATGAAAGTACGCTAAGCTACTTATCATTTGGCAATGTCGGACAGTTTCTCAAATCTCAGGGAAGTGGAGCTTTGCCTATATGGTCAACAATAATATTAGGAACTGATACAGAAGGAAATTATGTTGCAGGATTAACAGCAGGAGAAGGAATAAATATTACTGGGACTCCTGGAGAAGGATGGTCTCCTAATGTTAGCGTGATATTCGGCTCAACTCCTGGAACAGTTGCAGAAGGTAGTAAGCAAGTAACTGTTAGTGCTGGCACCGGTCTCATAGGTGGTGGAACAATTACAATAGGCTCTGGTGGTAGCATATCCTTGAGTGCAAACACTTCATACTTGCAGAGAAGAGTTTT
>JAWBTS010000036.1:0-5784 GCA_039000375.1 Candidatus Aenigmatarchaeota archaeon
ACAATATTTTTTATATCTTACTATTTAAGATCAATATCTTCATACTCTATCCTTCAATCAAATTTTCTTGAAAACGCTTCGTATGGAAGATTTAGAACTATGAGAAATATCAACAAAGATAATAACACTACTATAGTTTTTGTTCCTATAGTAGGAAACAAGAAGGGATTAAAAAAGATTTTATACAAATAAATGCTTCCCATAATTATAGAGAATAAGATAAAGGTATCTCTTAAAATTATAGTATATCTTTTTAGAATGTAAAATCGATAAGCTATTGCCATAGTATCGAAAAAAATATTTAAAAGCGTTCTTAGATTTATTCTTCCCCATCTTTTCTTTGAGAATTTTAAAGTTATAGGAGCTTCTATAACCTTAAATCCAAGAAAATTCGCATAGCATAATAATTCAACATCAAATGCAAAGCGCTTTACTCGAAGCAAAGGAAATATGGTTTTCAATGCATCTTTTCTTGATAGTTTCAATCCAGTTTGAGTATCCTTTATTTTTATGTGAAATAAAAATCTTAGAAAAATATTATAAAAGCTGCTAAGAAGTTTTCTCATTCTAGGATAGTATTCTATTTTAGAGAGAGGATGTCTTTTACTTCCTATTACTATGTCTGCTTTGTTTCTTTTCATATAATCATAAAAAAGCTTTATCCTTTTTGGGTCTATCTCCGAGTCAGCATCTATAAAGACAACTAAATCCTTAGTTGCAAACTTTAGTCCATATTTTATCGCATATCCTTTGCCCTTATTTTTTTCATAACCAACAACCTTTAGATTTGAAAATTTTCTCTCTAAGGATTTAGCAATTTTATAAGTATTGTCAGAAGAACCATCATTTACAACAATAACTTCCAAATCTTTTGTAATACCTTTCAGATATCTTATTACATTTTCTATAGTTTTTCTTATTCTCTTCTCTTCATTATATGCCGGTATTATTACAGAAAGTTCTTTCATTTTAAGCACTTACTTGAAAATCTCCATTTTGAAAGAGAGCAAAATGAAAAGCATTAGATTAGCGATAATGATATCATATATTACCATAAGCAAAGAGGAATGAAGAAGATAGATCAGCAAGAATTGAATTATAGAGAATATTATGAATGACAATGAGCTAAATGTTACATTCTTTCCTATAGCTAAGCTATAATTAGCTATAACTTGATTCAAAGAAACTATTAAAATAGCAATGCCAAAAGGTAAGAGAAGAGGAGAAGCATTTGCAAATTCTTTTCCAAAAGTAAATATAGTTGCAAAATCTGAAAATAAAGCAACAAAAATTAGAACTATTATTGAGAATGAAATAATATATAGTAAAGTGCTTTTCAAAATATCTTTTGCTTTCTCCTTATTAGATGATATCTTTGGAAACATAACGAATATTATAGAGCCAGCTATCCAAAATATCACTTTCATTAATGTTGAAGATGCAATATAAAATCCTGCTTCAGTTTCTGAAAAAATTGCTTTTACTAAAATTATATCTAAATTTATCATCGAATTAATGCATAAAGAGATTATAAGAACAGGAAATGAATATTTTATTATTTCTTTGCTTTCAATCTTCATTGATTCTGAAGTTAAAAGAAATGTTAGAAACAAAAAGCTAAGAATACAGATTAAAATAGAAGAAGAAACAAATCCAAACAAAGCTCCGAAAACGCCAAAACCAAGAATCAATAAAGGTATTCCTATCGCAAACTTTAATATTGGGTGCAAGATGGTTAATATAGAATATTTATAAAACATTTGTAAGCCACGCATTATTCCAGAGAATAAAGAGAATAAAAAAGAGATTGGAATTAGAATTCCTATCATAATGATTAGAATATAGGAATCTATTCCCAAAGTTCTACTAATTAGCGGTGATAAAAGATAAAATATTGCAAAGGAAAAAAAGCTTATCAAAAGAAGCTTGACAGAATATCTAAGAAATATTGTTTTTATCTTTCCATAATCATCTTTATATTCCGAGCAAAATTTAGCAATGCTAGTATTTATTACTCCACCAAAAACAGAAAAGATATAAGTTATTGCTACCAAGCTTCCAAAAATACTATAACTAGCTGGCCCGAGTAATCTACCAGTAATAAGCTGATAAAAATAGTTTATAAGCATTGCAAGAGTATTTGCAAAAGCAATCGCTAAGCCATGTCTTAAAAGCATATCATCTTTATCTAAGAAATTATCAACCTTTTTTCTAAACTCAGCTATAGAAATTTTATCCATTATAGAAATCTTATTGTCCATATTTTGATTTTTTAACAATGAAGAAATTAAAATAGATTATGAGAAGAGATTTTTTTGTTAGTTATGATGGATATCTAATTATATTTTTCATTTCAATGCTAGTAATGCTTCCTTTATTTTCTAATGGCTATATATTTACTCTAGATCATGTAACTCATGAAAACGCAAAAAGCATCTTTTTCGATTATCTTTTAGGATTTTCAGAAGATAATAATGGAATATTTTTAACACCTTTACCAATTCCTAATCTCTTATACATGCTTGCTCTCTTTATTTTTGGTAGCATCTTTTCTGTAGAAGTTTTTCAAAAGATATTCTTTTTGTTTTTATTATTCTTTTCTGGAGCAGCAGCTTACTATGCTTGTCCAACTAAAAAGACGGGAAAGCTATTTGCAGGAATTTTATATATGATAAATCCATTCACTTATGTTAGATTTTTAGCAGGTCATACATATCTTCTCTTATCTTATGCATTTCTTCCTCTTTTCTTTAAATCATTAATGGATTTTTCTAAAAGAATCAAAGAATCTATTAAGATAAAACAAAAAGAAAATATACTTGCGAATATTTTTTCAAATCTTCCAATAAAAAGCGTAGCAAAGCTTTCAATTCTTGCAACAATTTGTATAGCAACTACTCATTATTTGCCTATTATTCTTGGCTCTTTGCTGGTATTTTTTGTTTTGGATTTTTTTATGGAAACAAAGAAGGAAATCAAAAAGATTTTAACCATAAGCTATTTATTTACATTCATCTTATTTTTTGCGCTTAATTTTTACTGGATAGTTCCTATTTCAGGAGAAACCTCGCCTCATTATAAAATAGAGCAATTCTCTGAGCTTGATTTAGAGCTATTTAGCTCAAAACCATCTCTTGAATTTAACACAATTTTCAATACAATTTCATTACATGGCTTTTGGAGAGGTGGTTATGATTATGCAAAATATCATATAAGCTTTTGGCCATTGATTTTCTTCGTAATACTTTTCCTCTCTGTTCATGGATTTTTAATTTTTAAGAATAAAAGAAAGTATGCTTTCTTATTAGTTGCTATAATTTCCTCTATAATAGCTGTTGGAATAGGTTTTCAACCTTTAGAGAATATAATTAAACTTCTCTATTCAAGATTAAAATTTTTGATGGGATTAAGAGAGCCTCATAAGCTATTGGCTATTCTCTGTGTTTTTTACTCTTATTTTGGAGGAATAGGAGTAAACGATTTATTAAACTCCTTGGAAAAAATTAAAATAGGAATAAAAAGATCAAGAAACATAAAAGCAATACTATTTTTGAAGTATCTTCCCATATTTGTAATTATTACTCTTCCTATAATTTACTCTTACACAATGCTCTTTGGATTTAATAACTACTTAAAGCCAACCAACTATCCTAAGGATTGGTATGAGGTTAACGATTTCTTGAAAAACGATGAGGAAGATTTTAATGTCATATTCTTTCCTTGGCATCTTTATATGGATTTTAAATGGATAGAAAATTATGATAAGAGAATTGCAAATCCAGCAAGAACTTTCTTTGAAAAACCTATAATCTCAGCTGAGAATATAGAAGTTGGTGGAATTTACTCGCAAACATCTAATGCTATATTAAGATATATAGAGCTTCTATTGTCCAAAAGCTCTGAGATAGACAATTTTGGAGAGCTAATCTCTTTAGTAAACGTAAAGTATATATTATTAACGAAAGAAGTAGATTGGAAAAATTATCTTTGGCTAAAAGATCAAAAAGATTTGGAAATTGTAAAAGAAACAGAAAATTTCATCATCTTCAAGAACAATAAATATAGAGGAAAGGTCTACATCGCTAAAGATATTTTAAAAGCAGAAAGCTGGGAAGATATTTTGAGAATTTCTAAATATGAAGATATTAGCAAGCTTGTTTTTTCTAAAGAAGATAAAAATAAAGAATATAAAAATTATGAATGCAACGATGTTTCTATAGAATATAAAAAGATATCTCCAATAGAGTACGAAATAAATTTGATTTTGAATAATAATGAAAGTGAAAATAATAGCAAGAGTAAAAGAGTTTGCTTAGTTGTTTTTTCTTCTCGATATTCTAGCAATTGGATGTCTAACAAGAGCAATAACATAAATATTTTAGATATTGCAAATGCATTCGAAGTTGAAATAGAAGAAAGTAATCAAGAAAATTTAAAAATATTTTATAAAAACTTTTTACATAATTTTTATTTGCTTTCTGTTTTTACATTCTTTATTCTAGTTTTTATTGCAGCTATTTAGAAATTTTGAAATTTGAAAATCTCGAAAGCTTTTCTATCTTAACTATAGCGCTATAATAAAAATGCTCCGTCCGGGATTTTCATTTTTCAAGATTTTGAACCCGGGTCTCGGCCTTTCTTCTCATAGCAAAGCTCAAATCTTTCGCTTCAGAGCGAAAGGGCCGCATCCTTTCGGCAAATTTTGACCGGACTAGACTAACGGAGCTTTTCTTTACGATTTTTTCTTTGATTTTTTGATTTTAATTTATTTATTGTAGGATTTTTAATCTTTTTTGATAGAGAATAAGAGAAAATAGATAAAAATTATAAAGGCTTGCGATCTGCTACTTAGTGCATTAATGGCACTCCCTTGACTTTTTATTAGTAGTGTAGTATAGTAATATTGATCTGAAATGAAGGTTAAGAAAAGAATTCTCTTAATCTTTTTGGTTCTGGTAGGTATAGCATTAGCTGGATGTTTTGGGATGTTTCAAATCTCAAAGCAAGGTGGTATTCTTCGACCTTATAGGCCAAAACCCGGAGAAAAGACTATACTAGAGGTAATTGCATTTAATGAAGAGACACGATCTCCTCTTCAAATAGAGGTGACGCTTGTTGATTTAGAAACTCAAAAAAGTTAAACAAAAGTAACGGATTTTGAAGGTGGTGCGGACTTCGAAGTAGTTGTGGGCAAGGAATATTTGATAATTGCAAAGTATAAAGGTAGCGAAAAAATGTCACAATTTATAACGAAGCCGTTCACCCTCGTTGTTATTTTCATTAAAGCTGAACGAATCGATCGAATTGAAGTTTATTTAGCACCTATAATGTAATACTCAAGATTTGCAAGTTCCCAGGCTTTTTGGGAATATCGAAGATCTTGTAAAACACAATTTTATAATGCATTTAAACTTCGGAAATAAAAATATAATTGAAGAGGGAATAGAGTAAGGTGAACTTTATGAGGATTGGTAGAAGAGCAGCAGTTATAGTATGCCTACTCGCTGTTTTGGCTCTAGCTGGATGTTTTGCATTTTTTGAGACATCGCAACATCAGGGCGTTTTCATACCGCGCATTCCAAAATATGGAGAGAAAACTATATTGTTTGTAGTTGCGTTTGAGGAGGATACAAGCTCTTGGATTTCAATAGAAGTTATACTCACTGATATAGAAGCAGAGAGAAGTGAAAGGAAACTAACAAATGGTGAAGAAGGAGCAATATTTAATGTTGTTGTAGGTAAAGAATATGTAATAACAGCAAGATATAAAGATAGCGAGATCTC
>JAWBTS010000037.1:0-5497 GCA_039000375.1 Candidatus Aenigmatarchaeota archaeon
TAATCCAAGCATATTTTTAGTCGCTGGAAGAAAAAGCTTGCAAACTTGGTATGCGCAAGATGCGAGAGTAGTTGCAAATATATTTAATGAGACGAATTGCGTAATGTGGCTTGAAGGTGTTTGGTGCTTATTTGAACCTTTCAAATCAAGTGTTTGCAAGTATATGCACGATAATTACGATTTAGAAATCTTTGCAAGATTAGTTAGAGAAGAGCCGCCGCATGAAGTTTTTACTATATATAGAGTTTATAGAAGGCAGTAAAGAAAAAATATGAGAAATAGAATGCAAGCACAATTGCAAAGATTTTTCACTTTATTTCTCAAGAAATTTTTATTTGATTTAAGAATTTTATTATTCGATTTTTTCTCAATATTCAAATCCTTACTAATATTCAGATCTTCCCAAGCAAGAAAAGAATTATAGATTTTTGTATATGCAATCTATTTTCAGCTTGCTTAAATATTATAGAATTTTCACTTTCTATAGCATCTCTTGAAATCTCATAGCCTACATGCATAGGCATGTCGTGCATAATCTTTGCTCTGCTTCCATATCTTTTAAGCAACTCTAGATTTAGTTGATAAGGCATTAGCATGCGTTTTCTTCTTTCAAACTCTTCTCTAAATTCAGGAACAACATTTCCTTTCTCATCAAAGAATTCCATGTTTATCCAAGTATCTGTATAAACAAAGTCTGCATCACTCAAGCAATTTAAGTCGGTTGTCTCTTCATATAGCCCAGTGGCTCTTGCCCTTGCCTCTAAATCAGCGTCATAAGCATCTTTATCCTTTTCAGGAGTGCATAGAGTTATTCTCATTCCAAGTTTAGTACAAACTTCTACAAGGCTATTACTTACGTTATTAGCAATTCCAAGATAAACAAGCTTTCTTCCTTTCACGCTATCTACATTTCCTCCAAGCTCTTCAACAATAGTTAGCATATCTCCCAAAGCTTGACAAGGATGATATTTGTTGCATAATCCATTTATTATTGGAATGCTGGCAAATTTTACAGCCTCTTCAAGTAACTCATGCTTTAATGCACGAAACATGAGAATATCACCAAAACGCATTACAGCTCTTATCTCATCTATAAACTCAGCTATTCTGAATTGTGTTGTTCTCCAATCCAAAAATATGGCATGACCTCCAAGTTGGGTCATAGCAGCTTCAAAGGATAATCTTGTTCTTGTAGATGTCTTTTGGAACAGCATTATTAATGTTTTATTTTTTAGAATTTCATAATATCTTTCCGGATTTCTTTTTATTTCTATTGCCTTTTCAATAATCTTTCTTATTTCTTCAGAAGAATAATCTTTAAAATTTAGCATATGTTTTATTTTATTTTTTTGCATACAATCACTATAATTTACAAGAAATTTTTAAATATTAAGTTTTTGATATCTGGTTTAAAGATTTAGAAATTAATGTGAATTTTATGGAAAAGCATGAGATAGAGGAAAAGATAAAGGAAGGCTGGATTAAGACATGGTTTGCTATCGAGGTTATGGCAACTAGCAAAGAGATTGCAGAAAGGTCATTAAAAGAGCATGTAGAGAAATTATCAAAAATGAAAGATATCATTGTTATTAACAAAGATTTTAAAGATGTTCAAAAGGTTGAAAATCCTCCTAAGAATGTTAAAGAGGCTTATTCTCAAGTTGTTGAGGTAACGCTTCTTGCAAGAGATTTATTAGCATTAATAGTTGCTATAGTGCTTTATGCTCCAAGCGCAGTAGAGATTTTAGAACCAGTAGAAAAGAAAATAAAAATAGATGAGATGCAAAACATAGCGAATTTTATTGCTAGCCTTATTCATCAATTTGCAAGCGCTGGGATTGGTGGCATAGTAATAAGAGCTTAGTTTAATAATAGAAACGATGAGAAATTTGTAGAATACTTTTTTAGAGTATTTGTAATAACTTTACTGCAAAACTTATTTGCGAAAAGTTAGCTAAGATCTATTGAAATAGCTTAACTTCCTAATTTATCGAGAAAGTTATACAGTTCATCTATTTTTTATTTTCTCAATAATTTTTTCTAAAGCTTCAATAGATTTTAAGCAGCCATTGAAGCTTCTAACCTCCAATATTATTTTTATTCTCTTATTTTCAGATTTTTCTAAAATTCTTCTTAAAATATTTTCGAAATCTATCTTTCCTTCTCCTATAGCTAGATGCTCATCATCCTTTAGGTTATTATCACTCAAATGAATATAACTAAAATCTTTTTCAATCCATTTTTCAAAAGTATTGAAAACAATGGCATGAGCAACATCAAAGCAAAGCTCAATATTTCTTATCTTTTCTTTTATGTAATCAAAATCCTCAGAAAATCCAAATACCTCCTTTGGGCTAAGATTTTCTACTAATATTTTTATGTTTCCAAGGTTTTCTAACAGTGGAGCTACTTCTTTTATCCATAAATCTAAGAAGTATATTCTCGGTTTTCCTCCTTCTTGTTCTAAATAAATCTTTGGAATAACTCCGCCATGAAGTACATATTCGCTCGCGTGAATTTCTTTTGCAAACTTTAAAGATTTTTCTATTAACTTAAGATAAAATCTTCTTATCATTTTGTCAGGATGAGGAAGCATTAAATGAACAAAAGGGCAATGAACGCTATATTCAAAATCAAAACTTTTTATTATTTCTACCCTTCTTTTATTTAATCTAATTGGATACTCATCTACGAGTTCAACAGCATGAATATTATTTTTCTTGAATTCTTTCAAGCCATCTCTAAGATTTTTTGTCAATAAAAAGCATAGAGTAGAACATCCTATTTCTATTTCCATATTTTTATTATAATTTTAAACATTCTTAAACTAAAGAAGATAATTTAAAATTGTGATTAAAGCATGCAAGCAATAGTTTTGGCTGCTGGAGAATCTTCGAGATTTTGGCCTTTGAATACAAGACATAAATCTCTAATAAAGATTTGCGGAAAGCCAATTATTCAATATACAATAGAGAAGCTTATCAAATCAGGTATTGAAGAAATTATTATTGTGCAAAATAAAAGAAGAGATGTTGAAGAGGAGCTAAGAAAATCTAGTTTAATAAAACTAATAGAGAAAGGAAAGATAAATTTCGTAGAACAAGAATTGCAATTGGGAATGGGAAACGCATTGTTATGTGCAAAACCTCTTATAAAGAAAAATAGTTTTCTTGTTTTAAATCCAGAGAGAATTGATTGCGATGAGTTTATACCAGAGATTATTAAAAAAGGTAAAAAAGCAAAATGCGTAATCGCTGGCAGCATAACAAAAGAACCATGGCTTTATGGTATAATGAAATTGGATCATGATAGAGTATTATCTATTGTTGAAAAACCTAAAGAGAGCGATTCGAACATAAAGGCAATAGGTATTTATCTTCTTCCTTATGAATACTTTGAAGAATATGAAAAGATTAAGAAGCATCATTATGATTTTGAAGATGCTTTACAGAGTTTGATTGAAAGATATGATGTAAGAGCTGTTGTGAAAGAGAAGGAGACAATAAGCTTGAAATATCCTTGGCATCTATTCGAATTCTCTAAAGTAATATTAGATTCTATTTTTATAGAAAGCTACGAAAAAAGTAATAAAGCAAAGAAGCAAAAAAGAGAAGCAAAATATAGATAGAAGTGCGAAATTGTGCGAGAATGTTCATATCGAAGGAAATGTTTTCATAGGAAAAAATACAAAAATTTACGAGAATGCTACGATAAGAGGTCCTTGCTATATAGGAGATAATTGCATAATAGGTAATAATGCATTAATAAGAGAATATTGCATTATTGAAAATAATTGCACCATCGGAGCAAATTCAGAGCTTGCTAGAAGTATTTTGCAAGAGCAAGTATCTATTCATTCTGGCTTTGTTGGAGATTCAATAATAGGAAGAAACACTAGCATAGGTGCTGGAATAATAACAGCAAATAAAAGGTTAGATAGAAATGAAATTTACGCAATAGTAAAAGGTGAAAAAGTAAATACTAAGCTAACTTCACTTGGAGCTATAATAGGAGAGAATGTAAAAATTGGGATAAGAGCGAGCATAATGCCAGGAGCAATGATAGGAAATAACGCTATTATAGGACCAAATTCATTAATAAAAGGAGTTATAAAGGATAATGAAGTTATAAATATTTGAGAATAGCTTGACCTTATTTTAAAGATTTTAAAGCATTTTAATTTTAAGACCGATTTAGCAATCTGAAAATTTTTAGCGTAATGAGAAAAAGGGATATTATGAATGAGAAAGAGATAAAGATATCAAATATAATCTTTCTATATTTTTTAGCTATTATTGCAATAATTATAGGCGTTTATATTTTAAAGAAAGTTGTTGGCTTAATTTTTATAAATGAAATTGAAGGTTATACTATTCCAATTTCCTCCTTTATAGTTACTATTCTCTTTTTCAGATCTTTGGGCAATAGAATAAAAAAGCTAGAAATTCCAAAATCAAAGCAAGTTGCACAACAAATAAAGATTATAGGTTATTTAATATCTATTTTAATTTTACTCTCTTTCTTTAAAGAGCTTACTACAGCAATACTCACAGTAGGAACTATTAGCGGAATAGTTTTAGGGCTAACGCTTCAACCAGTTTTAGGAAACTTCTTTGCAGGAGTTTTAATAACTTTTACTAGATTTATTGAAGTTGGAAAAAAGGTTAGAATACTAAGCTCTTCTATTCCTTTTGGCTCATCTTTATTTCCAGCATATAAGTTTCTATCAGTAGAAGAGGTTGACGTTGGTTACAAAGGAGAAATTATAGATATAGATTGGTTCTTCTCATTATTAAAGACAGAGGAAGGAAAGATAGTAAAGATACCTAATCTCGTGCTTTTGAATTCTGCTGTTGTGGATTACTCAGAAGAAAAGTTCATTTATTCTATAAGGGTTGAATTTCCATTAAGAATGAAAGAAGGTTGGAACTTAGAGAAGTTAGAAGATGAGATAAAAAGGATAGTAAAGGATTATAACGTTATAGAAGGTCCATACTTTAATGAACAAAGCGATAAGAATTATGTTTACATAAGGCTTAGAATAAAAGCCAAAGAAGGAAATTGGCAAAGGGAAAAGTCTGAGGTTTTGAAAAGATTATTAGATTTGAAGAATAAAATAGAAGCCGAATAACTCAAATGCATTTTGTCTTTGAGTATAGTATAGCATTGATTGTTAAATTTTAGTATAAAGATAAACGCTCTTCTATATTGTACAAATCCAATATCTATGATAGCGAATCTTTTCAATAAAAGCATTTAAATATTTCTTTACATAATTTTTAACAATTGTTAATATTTTCATTATAAGAAAGGTGCTCTAATGGAGTTTTATTGTGAAAAAGCAGTTTGGAAAGTGTTGCCATCGTTGCGAAGAACGCTTTGCGAACTTTTAATTAAAAAAGGAGCGAAAAGAAAAGAGATAGCAAGGATTTTATGCATTAGTGAGGCTGCAGTTTCTCAATACCTGAATAATAAAAGAGGCTCAAGGTTAAGATTA
>JAWBTS010000038.1:0-5373 GCA_039000375.1 Candidatus Aenigmatarchaeota archaeon
GTTGCCGTATCTTCTGGCCCAGTGCAGCGTTCGCGCATTTCTTGATTAACTAATCTCATAAGCAAATTTCTTTCCTTTGCAGCAGTATAAAGATTCCAATATATCCAATAACCTCTATTAAGCTCGACATCTGTAGCAAGATTTCCAATATAAGATTTATAGCTTGGAGATTTTACTTCTATATTTCCTCCTCCAAATGTTGCTGTAGTAAAACTTTCGCAATTTGCAGAATTCTTTCCTATGCATTTCTCTTTTCCAGGGTTATCTATAGCAACGCAACCATATTCTTTTACACTTATATTTAGATTTTTTATTTTCGGATCTGTATTAGTAACATTTATATAGAGATTTAGATAATTCAAAGTAAAGTTACTTAAGGCAAAAGCGAACTCTTCTGGCTCAGGCGGTTGGGGATTGCTATTGCACCACCAATATGTTACAGGATATATAGTTCCGCCTTGAGCAGCAGTAATTAGCATTGCTTGATGTCCAGAGAATTTCAAATCCTGCGTAAGCTGTGCTTTAGTAGCTTCTAATCTTGATCTTGCAATATCTTCTGCTGCAGCAGAAAGTTGGGTTGAAGTATACCCAGAGTATTGCATTTGATACACAGAGTAAGCAAGAACTCCAACAATTCCTATCAATGCTACGATTGCAAGCGTAGCGTAAGCTACTGCCTTCATTTCTTCACCTTAATAACTATTTCTCAAAACTTATATTTAAACTTTTTCATAAATTAAGTTCATGTTATTTCTTTTATATTCAATTTAAAATTAGCGATTCTTTCTTAAAATTTCGCGATAATTAATAATGAATCAAAAAATGATGCTAAATTATCTTTTGACCAATTTTGAGAATAGGGATATTAATAAAAAATAACGGAGATAATTTTTAAGATTAAAGATAATTTAAAGCAGTTTAAAACCTTATAGAATAAATAATAGAATTAGAAAAGTGATGAAAAAATGAAAATAAAGGTTCGTGATTTCATAGACTTTTTCGCTGCAGTTGCTGCTGCTTTTATATTTTACAAACTTCTTACAATAGCTACTGGCAGCTCTACTCCAATAGTTTCTGTTGCAAGTAGTTCAATGGTTCCTAATCTTTATCCTGGAGATTTGGTATTTGCTATAGAAGCAAAAGATTTGAAGATCGGAGATATAATCATATATAGAGCAAATTGTTATGGACTTCCGAAAAAAGATATTATTCATAGAATAATAAAATTTGAAGATGATAAAATAATAACTAAAGGTGATAATAATCCTATTGCTGACCCTTGCCCTATTGAAAAATCTCAGATCAAAGGAAAAGTGATGTTTACAATTCCTCTCTTAGGTTGGCCAAGACTGTTGTTAAGTTATATTGGAATTGAATGATTACTGCTTTGATAGAAGATTTCATTTTTAAATGAATTTATATTTCGAGTAGCATAACACTTTGAAAATAAATTTTTCATAATTTCTCTTTTCTATTCCTTTTCAAGGTTTTCGTAGAAAAATTTTAAAACTAAGTAAAAATTTTTTAATTATGGTGTTAGCACCATTCCGTAGAACAAGAAACCTAAGAGAAATAATTAAAAGACTTGAAGGGAAGGTGGCAAAACTTGAAGAAGAAAAGAAAGTTCTGACTGAAACTTTAAATAAAGAAAGAAGAAGGCTTGAAGAAGAAACAAAAAAGCAAAGATTAGAATATGAAAGAATTGTTGAAGAACTGGAAGAGAAAATAGATAGATATGAAAACGAATTAGAAAAATGCAGAAGATTGATTGAAGGATATGAAAAAAGTTTAAAAGAGTATGAAAGTAGAATTGCAAGCTTAGAAGATGGTTTAAGAAGAAGGGAAAATGAATTAGAAAGACGTTTAATGAAAGAGAGAGTATTAAAACAAAAATTGATATCTTCAAAAAGGAGCACCAGAAAACTTAAAGAAAGATTGGAAAGAGAAAGGGAAGAAGAAAGGAAGCTTTCTACGTCTTTGGAAAATATAATAAGAAAAATTTTTATAAAACTAGTAGAAGAAGAATTTAATACCAATATAAGAGATTTTATAGATGAAATTATAGAAGGTTCAGAACTTTATGAAATCTCATTGAGATCTAAAAGAGGCGCAATATATCATCCAGATTTAGATGGTAGTATAGCGGCAAGCTTGATAGCTCAATACTTATTAGAAAGATATCATGACTTTCCAAAAATTTTTGGTAGCTTCTATAGAAATCTTAAAGAGAATATTCAAATGTTTTGTAAAGAAAATGAATTAGAAGAGTTGTTTCTTTTAGATTTATTTCCAATAGAATACGAAGGGATAATTCACTCAACACGAGGATTAAAAAAATTAACGATAATCACGGACAAGGAAAGAAATAGGTATAATAACGAAAGAATAGAAGTCATAGGAGCGAGCGAGAATAACAAATCTACAAGCGAGTTAACTTATGACTACTTGAAAAAGAAAGGGTTTAAAGGAAAAAATGTTGAAAGGTTTTTAGAACTTGCTGCAATGAGTCATGGAAAGCAACCTGATGAAGAGGCTAAAACAATTCAATACTCTCTTGAGCTTATTCCACAAATTTCTGAACCTATCATCTTTGAGCTTGCTGAGCATGGCAAGATTAGTAATGAAAAGTTTTGGCGTCTCATGGATTATTGCTTTTCGATTGCTTCTCAAGCGGTAAGATTAATTTCCAGATCTTATGAAACTCTATATGAAGGGGAAAGCGGTATTCTAATTCATTCTCCTATTTTTCTCTTTTATGGGTTAAACTTATCTGATATTAGAAGAGAGAAAAGAAAAAATGCGATTGGAATTAAATTTGATGGAGATGAGATAATAGTTATAGGAAGGTGCAAAAATAAAGAAGATGCTGAAATATTAGAAAAATATCTTCAAAAAATTACACCAAGGGTTAAGAGAGTTCATCAAGATTATCTCATTGCAAGTTGTCCAAGGGATAACGAAGATGATCTTCTTTTCAATTTGAAAGAATATTGCATGAGAGAAAAATGAGAGTTGAAAGCGATGTCAACAAGATCAGGGGTATTTTAGAGTATTAGTTTCTCTTTTAATTTTTTCTTCATAACTTTAATCTTCTCTCCAAGTATAATTGCATTTTACGCATCTGAACAGCTGGGTAATAGATTTATCCTCAATTCCTGTTTGTTCTGTCCAATAATAAGCTTTGTTATATTCACAATTTGGACAAAGCTTTGCAATTGTTGGCAATATTTCTCTAGTTTCTTCTATTCTTCTTTTTTGGTGCTTTATTTCTGTCTTAATCTTTAATCCTCCTATTTTCGCAATCTTTCTATGATTGCATATTCTGCACTCCCAATAGTTTTTCGAGCCTTTTTTTGTTGGGAGCATTACTGCTCCGCATCTCTCGCAAAACTCCATATTTTATTCTTCTTTTTTTCAACTTTAATTTTTATATTCTTGGAAATGGAAAAAAATACGAAAATATTCGAATAAATATCGATAAAATTAAAAATTTTGCTCTATACTTCTATTGATTTTGGAAATTTTTTCATGGGAAAGATAATATTTAATTTGTTTTTTTATTTAGAATTAATTAGAGTTTATAGTTTGTAATTCGTTTGTAATTGAGAAGTAGATTTGATTATAAAGTAAGATTGGTTTAAAGAATGAGTGAAATGTTGCAAAAAATAAAAAAATATGAAGCCATCTTGAATATTCTTAGAGAGAATGCGGACATCTCGATGAAA
Organism: Candidatus Aenigmatarchaeota archaeon; assembly: GCA_039000375.1. Taxonomy (GTDB): domain Archaea; phylum Aenigmatarchaeota; class Aenigmatarchaeia; order GW2011-AR5; family JAHLMP01; genus JAHLMP01. Next base: position 3,726 of record JAWBTS010000038.1, read on the forward strand.
GAGATAAGCAAGAAAACAGGAATTCCAATAACAACAATTCATAATAGAATAAAGGCGATGAAAAAAGAAGGAATAATAAAGTGCTATAGAGCAATTATCGATCCTAAAAAACTAGGCTATAATGTTCAAGCGTTTGTTCAGCTTGCTGTTAAGGGGTTGGATGATGAAAAAATAAAGAAGCTCATCTCTCTTCCAAATGTTGTAGAGTGCTATACAGTTTCAGGTCCACATAATGTGATTCTAAAAGTTTATGCTGAAACAATAGAAGCTTTAAACAATTTTGTTGACTCTCAGCTAAGATCAAAGGATTGGATAGGAGAGATTATAATAGAAATAATTATGAATGTTGTTAAAGAATAGAAATCGAGAAGAAATTTATTAACAAATAAAAAAGAAAAAATAAAAATTGATTTTTGAGTTTTTTCATCATTTTATTATCTCTATTCCTAAATGTTTTGTCAAAGTTTTTTTCTCAGTTTCTGCACTTTTAACTGAAGGTCCTAGTATATAAGGAGATTTTACTCCTGTTATTATTGTTATTACTTGTAATTTATCTTCGTATTCTGGCAATATTCTTGCACCCCAAATTACAGGAGCTTCTGGATCCAAGTACTTTGATACCATTTCTCCAATAATATTTACTTCTTCTAACTTTAGTGTCGGTCCACCAACGATCTGGATAAGTGCGCCAGTAGCTCCTGAATAATCTACTTCAAGCAATGGATTGTTTAAAGCTTTCATTACCGCTTCTTTTGCTCTATTTTCACTAGTGCTTTCACCAACACCTATAGCTGCTACTCCACCACTTCTCATTATAGCTCTTACATCAGCATAGTCAAGATTTACTAGTGAAGGTTGTGAGATTGTCTCGCAAATTCCTTTTATCATTGTAGCTATGAAATCGTCTGCTACTGCAAAAGCTTCTTTTAAAGGAAGGTTACCAGCAAGTGATAGTAATCTTTGATTTTCCATTACTATTACGGTATCGCAAACCTCTCTTAGTTGTGCAAGCCCTTCTTCTGCCTTTGCTATTCTTGCACCTTCTATCTTGAATGGCAAAGTAACAGCAGCTATAACTATTGCTCCTATTTCTTTAGCTATCTTTGCTATTACTGGAGCAGAACCAGTACCAGTACCTCCTCCTAGGCCACATGTAATAAATACCATATCAGCATTTTCTAATGCTGCTTTTAGTTCTGCCTTACTTTCTTCTGCTGCTTTCTTTCCAATTTGAGGATAACCTCCTGCCCCCAAACCCTTTGTTAACTCTTTTCCAATAAGTATTTTCTGATCAGCTTTTGATACAGCCAAATGCCTTGCATCTGTATTTACTGCAATTGTTTTTGCTCCCATTATTCCTTTAGTATAAAGTCTTGTAATAGTGTTATTTCCTGCTCCACCTGTACCTACTACGATTATTCTTGCTTGATAGGCATCGAAATTCTCTACATTACTTTGTATTTTTGTTGGTTCTACTGTTGGTAGTCCTGTTATTTTACTTGTTTCTACACCATAATTCATTTTAAATTCACCTCACGAAAATATATTTTCTTGCATCGAAATCAATTTAAATAAGGCAAACATAACTATTACTAAAGAAACCTAATATTCATTCGCCTAAATTCATTCAAGTTTGCCAGAACTTGAA
>JAWBTS010000039.1:0-5329 GCA_039000375.1 Candidatus Aenigmatarchaeota archaeon
TTGAAGAAAAGGTTTGGATGGGTTAAGGATACCAATATGTTAGCAATTTATGAGCATTTAAATGGTAAAGATTTGGACGAAGCTATTTTAAAGCTACATAGAATAAAAAAAGAAGAAATAAAAGAAATTAAGGAAGTGGAAAACAAGATTTGTCCTAATTGTGGTCAAGCTAATAACATTTTATCTCAATTCTGCAGTAAATGTACTATGCCCTTAGATTTAAAAAGTGTGATAGAAATTGATGAAACTAGAAGAAAGCTGGATGAATTTATGTTTGAAATGTTAAAAAGAATAGCTGAAAAATATCCTAGCATTAAGAAAGAGTTTAAAGAATTAATTAAAGAGAAAGGGATAGAAAATTTTTTCAAATGAATAAATAAAAAGATAAAAGAAAGAGAATTGTATTTATGATATAGAAAATACGATTAAAAGAAATTTATTCATTATACAAAAGGTGAAATAATGAGAGGTCGATATGAAGAGTTAAGCTGCCCATTTTGTGATAAAGGAAAAATCCAAGCATGGTATATTCCTGGTGCTTGGAGCATAAAGAGAAAAAGCACTAAGACATTGCCCGGACATGGTACAATTTATAAAAGCTCTGATATTTGGATTATTAAATCGGGTTGTAATGTTTGTGGTAAATCGCAAGAAGAAGTTGAAAAAGAATTAAAGAAAAAAAGAATAATTTAAATTAATGGGAAAAAGTTACAGGAAAATTATAGAAGATAAAGAGTATATAGAAATTAAAAACCTATCAAGTGGTATAATAATTTTTACTGTACCAGGAAAGAAAGGACCAAAAGATTTTAGAGTTAGATCTTTTAATCCTAAAACTGGTTTAGGATTACAACCAAAACATGCCCATTTTGCTATTGATTTCTATGGTAAATTATGTGCAAATAAAGAAAAAGCCCTAAAGATTTTTGAAGCAATAAAAGAACTTTGGAATAGGAAGCCAATTGAAGAAATTATTAATAGATACAGAAATGAAGTAGAAGGATTGCCTGGTTATGATCTGGAATATATATTGTACACGCTCAAGTGGATTTTAGAGCAAGAAGATGTCAACTTCAAGGGACGAAGTAAAGAGAAACAAGTAGAACTCGATAAAATTTGTAAATCTCAAAATGTCATAACACCAGAAGGACGAAAAGGCAGTCAGTTAGCAATTGCTCTTTTCTGTGATATACTTAATGGAACACATCCCGTCGAAGCTTTCATAAAGTCAGGATTAAGAATTTAGCTAGGTTACCACCACTTCATACTTTCTTTAAATTTGCTTAATTTCTCATTTCTTTGAGGTTTCCTAAAAACAAAAAGATGTTCATGGGCTATTAAATAAAAATCATATTTTCCACTCCATTTTTCTCTAGTTGATTTCATTTTCCATTGAAGTTTAATGATATCCTCTTTTAAAATAAAACCCACATCTAAAAATGCCTGCATAACTCTTGTTGCTACTGGAATAAAGTGTTGATGCCTTCGTGTATCGCCTATTAGTATAGCACAATTTTTACCTGGCTTTAATACTCTAAAACATTCAGCTGCAACTTTCTTTATCTCTCTTATAAACTCATCCACACTTTGGATATTAGAAAGATCTCCTTCAATTTTTTGTTTTGTGTAAGGAATTATGCTAACATAGGGAGGGTGTGTAGCTATTAAGTCTATAGATTCGTCCTCGATGAGATTCAAATTTCTCGCATCACCAATATAAGTTTTATGAGTAGTTTTTGGGAATTTGGGATCAAGAGGAGAATAATTGAAATTAAGCCTGTCTCTTGTCACCATTATAGCTTCTGGATTTATATCGACTCCAATTCCATTCCTTCCAAGCAATTTACACTCAATTAAAGTAGTCCCTGACCCAACCATTGGGTCTAAAACAACTTCTCCTTCTTTTGTATATTTTAATATAAGATTCCTAGGAACTTCTGGAGCCCAATTACCTCTATATTTTGAATTTAGATAATGAGTGGCCCAATTACCTCTATTAGGAAAGGACCATACAGTTGTGGTTTCTGGCTTAAAGTTTTTTGGTTGTAATTCTTTAATAGGCCAGTTCTTTCCTATTTCTAATTTCACATCCTCAATAATAGCAAATTTATGGTGCTTAATGTATTCTAAATAGTCTTTTTGTGTTATTTCTTTCATTTCAATAAATTCTTCTTCCATCTTATTTCACTTCCCTTCTATTTTGATTTCAATTTTCCCATTTTCGTAAAGAACCCATACTATTTTATGAGTTTGGTTGATCCCTAATTTCTTGGCTATTTCTTTTGGTATAGTACACTTCAAAGTGCTATTATTCTTTATTATTTTTACTGGTATGGAATATAAAATACCCATAAGGTCACTAAAGGTATATTGAAATACAAATATTTAAATATTTACCTTCTATCATTTAACCTTAAAGGTTCTTTTACTAATCTTATTCTTTACTAGCTATTAGCAATTTTACTTTGGGCTATTTTCTTAGGATCTTTAGAAAGTGGTACAGATGTGATTTGCCATATTTTTGGCTAAGATAAGGACAAAACAAGATGAAAAAATAAGTGTTGGGTCTTGGGAAACACACAAACTTTTGAGTAATCCTTTTATTTTTCAAACTTAACCTCAATTAAATCTTTTATTTTCTCCTTAATTTGTGATTTAAACTTTTTATATTCATCATACTCTTTTGTAAAAATATCCTCACTTAATGTGTAATAGCCACCATTCAATTTCACTACAAGACCTATCTTTCTTAATCTTTCAAGATGCTTACTTACCGTTCTAGTGGAGAATCTAGTCATTCTTTGTATCTCGCCAAATCTTAATCTATCTTTTTTAGGGTGAGGTAGAGAGAAAATTTCTTTTCTCATATCTTCTGGTATTTTTTCATTTCTCTTCAACGCACGAACAGAGAAATAAATTACATCTAAAACATACAGCATGTTATTTAAAAAAGTTTCAAGTTGGTATTTGTCTAGACCTTTCATTCTATATAACCATCTTGCAACTTCAATTAGAGTTCGCTTTTTCTTACTTCTCACAAATATTTATTAACGGGTAAAGCTTAAGACCTCTTTACTCGTTACATAGTTCTAATGTATGATAAACAAATCAGTTGTCAAAACACTTCCATATTGGTACTTTCTCTTGAAAGAGTGGTACGAGGAAGAAGAGAAAAAAAGTGATGATAATGTCACTCAATATTCAATATGATGTTTCAACTTATAAAGACTGGTTTTATAGAAAAGTATTGAAAATTCTTATTCCTTCCGATCCTCTTAAAGAAATTCTGCCATTTCCTGAAGTGTTTAGAAGATTTTCACTGTTTTTTCATTTTACCAAAGAGGAAAGTTGGATATTTTTGAAGGAACTTGAAAGACACAAGTTGATTAGAATTATTCCTTATAAAGGTATTCAAATCGCAAAAAGGAGGTGGTGAGTATAGCTACTACAACTGCAAAAAACATTCAACTTGTAGAAGCTGAAAAGATGAGCTGGCAAATTAAACCTTCCTTTAAGTTACCTGAATTTTGGAAGCCCGTAGAAGGAAACTATGTAGTAGAGATTGACCTTAGACAGTTTAACTTTCATAAGGGAAATTTTGGAGATGAAATTTGGTTCAGAATAAAAGTTAATCAAAGAGAATTTGTTTGGTCTATTCCAGTAGCTAAAGTGGAAAATAATACTATAACTGTAACACCTGGCTCAAGAGCGTACCAATTAAAAGAAATCATAGAAAAGTATGGCGCTAGATTTCATAAACTTTTCATCAAAGTCAGCGGCGAAAACAGAGAAAGAAAGTATACTATAGAACATCTCTCAGATTGCCCATGTAAAAAAGAGGACAAAACGTGAATATTATGAAGTCTGAAAAAATAGAGGTATCACAACCTACAGAAAAAATTGGGATTGTAGAGATAAAAATAGATGAAGTTTATATACCTGAAGAAAGATGCAACTCTCACTTTTCCGATGAAGAAAAAGAAGAATTTATCGAATCGATCAAATCTAAAGGTTTATTGCAGCCTATTGTTGTTTTTCGAGGGTCACCAGAGTTAAAAAAACCTTATGTATTGCTTGACGGAAAAAATAGGCTTGAAACATTGAAAGAACTTGGATATAAAACCATTCCTGCTATTATAACAGAGCAAGAAGATCCTCTAGCCTACTCCTTACATGTGAACTTACATAGAGGAAGGGTAGATCCTATCGAATTAGCTGAAATTATAGATAAAATGATGGAGGAGGGAAAATCAAGCAAAGAAATAGCAGAAATGTTAAAAGTATCGAAATCAAGGGTCAAGATGTGGAGAAGACTATTAAGGTTGCCTTCAAGTATAAAGGAGGCGGTCCGTCAACGGACCATCTCAGTAGAGAAAGCATTAGAAATATTATCCATTACTGATGATACAAGAGAACAAGAAATTATAGCTAAGGAAGTTATTAAAAAAGGCATGAGCCTAGAAGAATTAAGAGAGAAGAAAGAAGGTTTATTAGCTAAAACAGAAAAAGAATGCATGGGATGTGGTGCTCCTTTGAAAAAAGATGAAGGTGAATGGCGTTGGTTATGTAGCGAGTGCTGGGGGAAAATTAAGAATTAGATCTTTTCCTCTTCCAAGTTAAAAATTCTATGCATTTTAATATCTTTTGGAAATTTATTTAATAAGTGAAGATATGAGAGAATTGATCGATATAGAAAGCATTAAAAGAAGTGTAAAGTACTTTAGTGACAAAGTTATTACCTCATTGAATCTCTTAAAGAATGAGCTAGAGAAAAAAGAAATAGACTTCCCTTTAATCCAAGATTACCTCTGGGAAGCTCAAGGCTATTTAACTGTTGTACATAGAGAGCTACCGATTCTTAGAAAAATTATGAAAAATGCTAAGAGAATGGTAAAAGATATGCCTTTGTCTGATAAGATCACAAAATTAGAAAAGATTAAAGGATGAGTTAGCTTTAAATACTTTAATTCTAAGATAAAGATAGCTGAGTGCATAGGAATAGAATTTTAAGTTCGCCCAGCGCATTTTTATTTAATAAAAGCAAAATTATTTTTAGATGTTTAAGAAAAAGGAGAAAGGAAAAGGCTTTATACCAATAGAAAGGGTTAAAGAACTTAAAGCAAAAAACCTTCCTGATGTGGAAATAATTCAAGAGCTTATGAAAGAAGGGTTTTCTGCAGAGGAAATAGACGAAGCGTTAGTTCGGTATTACAATTTCCCTGAAGAAAAAGTTGAAGAGAAAAAAATCGAAGAGAAGAAAGAAACAATCGCTCCGCTTTTTGTTAAATTGGAAAAATATAAGCAAATTCTTGAATGCTTAAGTGAAATT
>JAWBTS010000040.1:0-5215 GCA_039000375.1 Candidatus Aenigmatarchaeota archaeon
ATGTCCTTTATGAATTTTATTAAAACAACCTCCAACCAAAACCTTTTTCATGAAATCACAGATAGTAGAATTTTGAAATAAAATTAATTTTTAAACTTTTATTCTAATTTTGAATTTAATATGGCAGTGTTTAAATTTGTCATTTCAGAGAATGGAAAAAGTTATCAGCTTGAGGTAGATCAAGCTAAATGCGAAGGTATAATAGGATTAAAAATAGGTGATAAATTTAGCGGAGATATTATAGGATTAAATGGCTATGAGCTAAAGATAACTGGCGGCACAGATAAAGATGGATTTCCGATGAGAGCCGACATAGAAGGGATAGGAAAGAAAAGAGTCTTACTTTCAAAGTCATGCGGCTTTCGCGGAAAGAAAAGAATAAAAAAGAGAATGGTAAAGATAAAGGGACTGAGAAGAAGAAAAACCGTAAGAGGAAATACAATAAGTAATTTTATATCTCAGATTAATTGTGTAGTTGTAAAAAGAGGAGAAAAGAGCTTGGAAGAGCTAATACCTAAAAAGGAGAAGAAATAATAAACAAATGCGTAATAATCAATTTCTTAAAGTTTAAAAATTTTTACTTTCACATAGTTATAACATGACCCCACAAATTAATCCTTGGGAAATTACATTAAAAGTTTATAAGACAGGAGAAAGAGGAAGAGAATATACAGTAACTTCATATAGTGGAGATTTTGATGTGAGAGGCGTATTAATGGGATTGAGAGAAGAAAATAGCGATTTGCCAACAGATTGTTGGGCAGAGATAAAAAGAGATTTCTATGAGGGTTTATTTAGATCTTTAGAGGGTAAAGTGAGAAGAGTTTTCGAGCTGGAAGGACATTCTGTTTGGGATGTTAGCGTCTTCCCATTAAATGGAATGCCTGAATACTCCTTTGGCCAAGGAAGCATTTATATAACTTTAAGCCCAGACAGTTCAGCGATAAAAAAAGAGGTTGTAGAGCATTTGTTTTCAAGTGCGCTAACAGCAGTATCAAGAGAGTGTTTAGGTAAGGCTAGAAAAAAATGTAATAATAAGTCTTCACGATATCCAGTGATTAGAATTATAGATTAAATCAGTAATATTTTTGTTTTCGCTTTTAATTTAAATTTTTGTAATGTTCTATTCTTCTCATTTTTATTCTTATAGCATCAATTATCGAATTCTCACTTTTAATGCTATCTCCAATATTGTAGGCTTCTAACCCAAAAGGATATAAAAGGTCTCCAACCTCAGAAATAAACGTATCCCACTCTTCACATATTTTATTGGCCTTCTCACAATTTTTGGAGCATGGTAGCATTCTTTCTATAGATTTAGAATAAATTCCTTCTGGACCGATTATTTTTCCGCTAACTAATAGAGATATTGGATAAACTTCTCCTTTTAATATCAATTTTCTTATCTCTTCAATAGAGAGATCTTCTATTGGTATTCCTAAACCTTCAATTATCTCATCTCTACATTCAGAGTAGAATGGATGCTCGCTAATACCTCTATTAGAGTCAGCCCACTTTCCATAACAAACAGAACAACAACCAGGATAACCAGTTAATATTGCAACATCCTCTAAAAATCTTCCAATCGTATACTTTTTTCCATCCTTTTTTCTTTTATCTTTTGATTCCGCATACCTAGAATATATTTCCTTTGTAGTATCGTCAGAGAAAACAAGTAGAATATTTTCTTCTTTTTGATGTGGAAATTTAAACTCTCTTAAAAATCCTTCTATTTCTGTATCATATCTTAAATATCCAATATCTTTTCCATGCTCCAAGCACCAACCTCTTGTCCCATGAACTAATATTATCTCTCCAATATCCCCCGGATTAGGAGTTTTCGTTTCTATTAATTCATATATTTGCTTTATAAAATCAAATCCTATCCCTTTTCTATAAACTCTACCAAAGCTGTCTGCTCTAGATCTATCGTGCTGTGTTAATCTACTATCTCTTTTATTATCTAATAAAGCTCCCATGATTAGGCATTGAATAAAAACATTTTAATTTTTATTTAGTTTAAGCGTATTGGTATTTATTTTCAAAACTTTAGAGAGATAAATAAAAGATAAATAACCTAGAATCATACTATAACCCAATGTTGCAAACCTGCCTACTAAAACTATAGCTCCTGCGGTAGATCTTTCAAATCCTATTGAAATAAGAATATAAGTCATTAAAGCTTCTGTTCCACCAATTCCACCGGGAAGAAATGTTAGCAAACTTGCAATTATTGAAATCGCGAGAGCAGAGAAGAAAAACCATAGATTAATGTTTACTGTTAACTCTTTATTTATAGATAGTGCGATAAAATAAAATATTAGCCCATCAATTATCCAAGCAAGAAATGTTATCAGGCTTGAGCTAATAATTTTTTTACTTTTGATTTTAGTCGCAGAGTAGAAATTATTAATAAAATTTTCATCTAAAAAAGAGAAGAATCTGAATTTTTTTAAAAAATGAAATATTCTTAATCCAAAAGATTTGTAAATTAATACAAGAATCATTAAAATGAGAAGAAAAGTGAAAGCTACGACAGAGATTATTAAAAATTTTGAGGAAAGATATTCGCTCGAGATCAGAATTCCTAAAATACTCAGGATAATAAGTACAAAGATATCAAGAATCCTTTCTAAAATTACAGAAGGTAATGTTTTTGAGATTGCAACTCCTTTCTTCATCTTCAATAAAACAGATTTTATAGGCTCTGCAATTTTGCCAGGAGTCAAATTACTAATAGAAATGCTAAGAAGCTGAATTGGCAAAATTTCTCTCAGATTTACATTGTCAAGAAGCACTTTCCATTTCATGGCTCTTAAAATAGTAGAAATGTTTGCAAGAAAAATTACAATAAGAATTGTTAAGCTATCCATCTTTTTTATTTCGTTGAGCAATTGTATCGGACCCAAATAGATTATTAACAATATTAGCAAAATGGTAGATATCAAAATAAAAAGAATTTTATTCATAAGCCTATAAACACTTCAAATTTATTTAAGTTTTTTCTCGTTTGTATTTTTGCTTTCAAACCTCTGCAGTTCGGATATATAATCAAATAACTATTTCATAAATCTTTGCAACAACTTCATTATTTTCTTTAAACTCTTTAACAAGCTTCAAATACTTTTTTAATTCAGGAGAGAAGGGATCGTAATCGCTCATGTTATAAGGTATTACAAGCAAAACATCAAACTTTTTTACGTTATCAGCTCTATTTGCAGGATCTAACCAATACTTTGTCCTTAAAAATTTTACCCCATTTTCAGATAGATAATTAGCATAGTTTTTAATATCTCTTATTAGTAAAGGATCAAAAATATCTACTAGATTTCCTTCGTCATCAAATCGAAAATCTAAAGAAACCCAATTAGCTTGCCAATAAAGATATTTTATGTTATACTTCTTTACGATCTCCTTTATTTTTTCAGAATTATTTCCATAGAGCAAAACCGCTGCATCTGCCCAACGAGTATCGACATCTACATACATGCCAGAATGAGCTCTTCTAGAATTGACAACCTTTCTACCAGAGATCGCGTTAAGCATAAATGAAATTTCATTTGTGCTTAAGAAAACATCATTAACATTTGTATTATTTCTAATCCAAGAAGAAACCTCAATTAAGTAGTTAGGCAAGCTCATTTTTCCTACTTCTATCCATCTATCGTTTTTTATTCTATAATCAAAGATAAAGATAGAAAGAATTAAGCATAAAATTAGTAAAATTATAGAAAAATATTTTTTATTACTGAAGATCTTCTCAAGAATGAAAACTAGGCTAAATGTAAATAAGATAGGTTTTAATGTGACCCATATATAGCTCACTAGAAGCCTTGAGAAAAGGTCTATAGAAAATAAAGGAATTGTAATAAGATAATGAAATCTTGAAAAAATCAAAGAGATTAGAATAATTAATACGTAGTTTTCTTCAAAGCTTCTTTTCTTTAGTAATAGATAAGATATTCCGAGCAATGAGAAAATAGTGAAAATAGATGTTTGAAAGCTAGAGAAATCAAGGAATATCTCCTTAAAAGAATTTATAGTATATTCTATTAAATCTATGCTTTTTAGATCAGGTTGATCATATTCTGATATTCTATTTGGAGTAGAGAGATGATGCTTAAATATTGGCTTAAACCAATAAAGCTGAGAAATTAATAAACCAATAATTATTGCAAGAAAGAAAAATTTGTTTTTTGATATTATAGTTTTTAATGCTGAGAAATTAATGCTCAAATGTTTTTTAGATATTTTTAGCCAAAAATCTTTTTCACTTTTTTCGCTGTGATCTTCAAAAAATCCTAAAAAGAAAATGAAAAAGAATAAAACAAGTATGAAGAATGTTGCCATGAAAAAAGCTATAACATGCGAAATACCAACAAGACCATAAGTTAAGCCAGCTAAAATCCAATGTTTCGAATCATTTTTCTTCAATGCCAAAAAGAATGTATAAAAGAAAAGTGGCATAATCAAAACTTCTGTAAAATAAGAATACTTAAAAACAGGGAATTGAGAAAGAATAAAGCAAACTGGAATTATCGCTATTATTTTTTCTTTGAAAATTTCCTTTGATAAAAAGTATACTATTATCGAAGAGAGAATCATGAATAGCAAACTTGAGTAAATATTAGCTATAATTAGGCTTGTGTTAAAAATTTTCGAAATAAAAACTATTATAATTTGATAAAGAAAAGGTGCCCAAGGCGTTTCATTAAGCAATTGAGAGTTTTCAAATATAGAACCGCCATCAAGAAAATGATACATCATTCCAAGATGATAATAAAGGTCTCCTCCATATAAAGGGCTTGGCAGAGATTTGAATTGAGAGATTAGACTATAGTTCAAAAAGAGAAATATAGATAAAACCGCTAAGAATAAAATCTTAGATCTATCAAAAATAAGTTTAAAATTCATAATTACATTCTTTTGTTTAAGTTTATTAATCTTTTAGCTTCTTCTAAATCTTCTAAGGAATTTATGTTAGTATATGCATCACAAATTTTGAAGATCTTCACAAGATGACCTTCATCTATAGCGCATTGAATCAGATCAGGAAGCTCCTTCTCTCCACGTTCAGGATGTATCGGAGTTCTTTCTATATATTTTAATATCTCATTCTTGAAAACACAATGACCAGTACCTTGGTAATCATTTAATGGTACTCTAGGTTTTTCTATCAATCTAAAAATTCTCCCATCGCTATCTGTAATTACAG
>JAWBTS010000041.1:0-5124 GCA_039000375.1 Candidatus Aenigmatarchaeota archaeon
TTATAGAATCTCCAGGCATTATATTATCATCAACAATAATAGATTGATCTAAAACTACATAGGAGGCATTATCCTTTCTATAAATTCTAATTCTAATCTTGAAATCTGTAGTAACAGGAACATTACCACCTTTTATTTCATAAGGTGTATCTCTATAATTCATAACTCTAAAGGAAAATGATAGCGTTTGACTATAATATACGGGATCTGGATTTATAGATAGTATATCTGCTTTAAGATTTGCTCCTATGCATATTGGCTTTCCAATACCATTTATTACTACAAATCTATCATACTTGTTTTTATCATCAACACTTCCTACGCCAGGTTCTAAACTTAGAGGAAATGTTGCCTCTGCTGGAACAATAATACCAGAGTGACATAATGTACCAGCATTATCTGAGCATATGCCAACAAGCATTCTTCTATGATTGCTAACTCCAAATGTAGTATCATCTGCACTTTTACTTACCATTCCGCCAAAAGATTGAAATCTTATTGTTGGGGTTTTAACTCTGATCTTAACTTCTGTATGATTAAAGCTTCTCTCAACATCATAATCGCCACGAAGCATATTGTCACTTCTTATTAGATTTACTAGATTTCCTGGATTTGGAGAGTTTTCATAAGCTATGAAGAGCCTTCCTGGAAATGCTGCAAAATATACTTGAGGCGAGGGCGTTGACAAATAAGAAGGGGAAACTGTCAGAAATCCATGCGAAGTATAATAACAACCTCCTCCTTTGTCTCTATCAGTATAAGCCAAAGCATCTGTATGAGAGCGATAAGTAATCAAGATGCTTTTCCAATTTCCATTTACATTCATTGCATAGGCTGCTCCAACATATTTTTGTCCTGCTCCACAAAGCTCAATGCCAACATCTGGATTTGGTCCCATAGCATCTTGATACCATGTTTTTGGATCGATGGCATCTCCAGTAAAATAAAGATCAAATGGATTTAAGTTCGTATCTATTATTCTTGCTGTTTGAGAATAGGCAATTTTTGATATGATCGCTAGTATAAATAATAAAAAAGATATTATCTTAAATGATTTGAAAAGCTTTTTATTAAAATCATTCTTTAAATCTCTCAAATTATCATCACCATTTAAATTACTATTGTAATACAAAAATAAATCTTAATAGTTTGATGAATAGTACAATGAATATCCAACCGAATTCATCGCATTTACTATAGTTTTATATATATCTGGAGGGTCGAAATAGCTGCCACCAACAAAATCTAACATGCTATTAATAGTTACATTTCTTATCTCTCCTATTTTTACATTATAAGGGTCTATTATTTCAAAATATATTGTAGAGTTAACATCTCCATAACTAGTAGGAGTTATTATAAATTGTTGCTCATTCCCTATGCGAAGTACGTTATTTATTCTTTCAACACTTGATATTGTTGGTGGATTTATAGTTGGATTAAACAATAAGTAGCCCCTAAGCTCTCTTGCTCTAATAGAATAATTTTGTGCTAAACTTTCGTTAGGATGTCTTAAGCTAATAGTTATAGCATTCGGAGCCCCTGTTTTTAAATATATAGTATAAATCTGTTGCATGTTGCTTAGATTTATAATTCTGTAACTACCATTTGTATAAAATATTACATAATATAAAAATCCTCTTCTGTACTCATTACCCCATTTATACATTGCATTTATTATAGGGTTCATTGCATTTATCGTAGTTTTTATATTATCAAGCAAGCTTCCTTCTGCTACCTGCTTGCTTCTAAACTCTATCTTGAATGAATTTATAACAGTAAGGTTTACTCTTTTTGTAATTATTATTCCATCATCAGATAGAGCTACGCCTATCCTATATTTTTGAGATGTTGGATATTCTGTTGGTGCTATCACAAATTTTGCATAACCATTTTCGTCAGTAGTAGCAAGTGCAGCGCCTCTTGACAAAATGCCTTGAGCATCGAAAGGAAAGAATATATTATTTCCATTCTCTTCAAATATTATAACATTTGTAGAGACTGGCTCTCCGGTATATAGATAAGTAGTTCTTACAGTAACATTATATGGTAGAGCTGTTTGCTCAAATGTAGTTTTTTGCTCTTCGTCTATCCAAACTTCTATCTTTATTGGAGGGTAAACGCTAAGTAGATATATATAATATGTTTTTCCTACAGGAAGTATTGCCTCAAAGTTGCATTCTTGCTCATTAAAGCATGTATATGACTTTAGATGGACGAAAAACATTGGAATATAGCTTGTTTCATTTATTTTATATTTAAGCAAGTAATAACTTACGTTCTTTTGTAATACAGCTTCGAATGCCTCAAACTCGCTACCTCCAATTGTTAATCTTTTTTTTCTACAGCAAAATGTATTTTTTGGATTGTCTGCAATTTCATAATAATTAGGATGGAATATTGGAAAGTTTGTAGAGTTAAAAATTCCTTGCTCTTCAAGATCTTCTTCTGTTACATTGTATAGCTTGGTAAGATTAAAACTAGTATTTGCTGGAAGGAAAGCAATATAATGTAAATCATCCAAAAAATTGCTAGCTGAAAATTCTAAGTAATATATTTGATTAGGTTCATAGATATCCTTTTGAAATATCGCCTCGTTGCTATCTTCTGCCTCTCCTTCTATTATATTTCCAAATATTCCTGACCATCTATCTGTGCCTACTTCGGTTGTTATCCCAACTTTAAATATATGGCCTGCCTTTACTAATATCTCTTCGCTAAAAGCTATGGAAGAGAAAATGAGTATCGCTATCCCGAGTATTACAAAAAAATTACGCATATATTTATTTTCTTCAAATGGATATAAAAAAGATTTTTCAAAAAGATTTGCGAATTGAAAATTGAATTGCACTTGATTTATTTTATCCTTATGATTTATTTTATATTTTTGCCCTCTATCTTACATTCCTATATTTACAATCTTTTGCTCTTCCTTTTTCTTTCTCCTCTTTAGTAAGAAGATCAGTATGAATATAACTATTATTATGAGTATTATCACTAAGAAGCTTGGACTTGAGATTAGCATAGTAATCAAGCTAGTTACTACTGATTTTTTTGGTTGAAGTTCTAAGACCTTTTTGGAAGAGGTTACCATAAAATCTTCTTTCCTTCCGCTATACAATCTTATTTTTATTTCTTTGTTTTTTTCTAGATCTTCTTCATCAAGATAAATATCAAAGAATAATGTTTTCTTTTCTCTTGACTGAAGCTTTGTCGGAGGTATTAATAAGCTTCTATTAAGTCCTAAAATCTCAAAATCAAATATTTCTAAGGATGTGAAAACCTCCTTATCTTCATTATTTATTAATGTAATCCCAAGCTTCTCATTGAATATATCATAGAAAGCTTCTAATAAAGTTATGTTAAACTCATCGTATATATCGCTAGCTTCTACATCATATATCTTTTTGTCTAATACTTTTTCAAATGGGTATTGGTAGCCATATGTTAACAAAAGTTCTATTTTATCTGGTGTTTTATTCAAATCTATAGGAATTGGTATTGAAAGCCTTTTTCCTTTTGGAATGAAATGAAGTTCTGGAGAAAACTGAGGAAATATCTCTTGCTCACCATAAAATGCTCCTATACCAGAAATATAGTAATAAAGATCAACATTTCCTTCATTACTTATAATTAAAACAATCTCTTTCATGTTTGGCAAGAAGTATACTTCTTCTATTTTCAAAATCTCTAACGGAATATCTACTCCCATTACCCTTAAAACAAACTGCTTCCCCCTAAGCTCTGGGTCTCCTGTAAATGTTCTTCCTGTTTTTACAACTACACCAATAGTTCTATTACTTTGTTCTCTTATCCTTTGACCAAAATCTACATTCTCTGGTCCAATGACCTCTATTAATTTTACATTATTTTTGAGGCACCAGTTTATTATATCTTCTAAATTCTGCGATGTAAATGTTATTGGCATTTTTTGAAGAATAAAAATTTCGTCAAGATAATCGCCGCCTACTAAAATAAGCCATGAGTTGTTTGTTAGAAGCTGTGAAAAAATATCTAGAATCTTTATATTGTTCTTCATGCTATTCTTCTCATCAATAATATATGTTGGATTTGTTATTTTTTTCCAAGGCCTGTCTAAAAACTCTCCATAAAATATAACTTCTTTATCGCTATTTATTTTCAAAATTTCAAGAATCCTTCTCTTAGTATCGGGATTGTATAAAAATACCCAATAGTTCTTATTTATTGCATAAGGAGCTACGCTAATTGCATCGTAGCCAAAATCATCTTTTACAATTATAAATCCACTTATGTTTTTCTTTATTAACTGATATAGATCGAATTGCAAACTTTCATAATTAATAAAAATATCTTCTGAAACAGATTGAAAGCCCTTTAATCTTAAGAAGTTTGCATAGCCCTTTACTATAGAATTTTGCCTTGATTCAAAAACACTTATGCTCTCATTCTTTCTAAGGGTTTTTGCAAGAATCTCTGCCTCTCCTAAGCTATTAATAAAATTGAATTTCTCGCCATTATAATAGGAATATATCATTAAGATGTAAACATCTCTCCAATCGTTTGAATTTGCAACTATAGTTGAAAAGGAAACTGAAGAAATTAAACTCAAGAAAAATAAAAAGCTCAAAGAAAATATAATCTTGCTTCTATTTCTTCGTAAATTAAGATAGAATGAGATACAAGAATATAGCTTTTCATATAGTTTTTCAAATAGCTTTTCATACATCTTGCTCGTATTTTTCTCCATATAAATCTCATATTATAATTTCGAGAATAAAAAATTTCGAGAGAATAAAAAAATTTCAAGAATAAAGCTTAAGTTTAAAAATCGAAAATCTAAAGAAGAGATAAAAACTAAAATCTAAACTTAAATCTAAACTTTCAAAAGATTAAAACCAAAAACAATAAAACAACCTCAAAAATAAAAAAACATTCATTAAAAATAAAATAAAAAACAAAAAACAAACTCCAAAACTCTTAATAGAGTTCTATCCAGATATAATAAGTTGTTACTGTATTATCTCCTCCTTCTCCATTCTCTGGAAGTATTGCCTGGAAGTTTGCATCATCTCCATTGTAAGCTTTTGCTGCTGGATTCACAACCTCTGCAACAAATGCAACATCATTATCTACTTTCTTTAC
>JAWBTS010000042.1:0-5064 GCA_039000375.1 Candidatus Aenigmatarchaeota archaeon
AAGATATAATTTTTAGTTTTTATTAGTGCTACAATGCAACTTCCTGATGATGCAGAATCTACATAATCTTCCTTGGTTAATATATTATCAATTTTTATTTCTTTTTCACTCAAAATTCTTCTTACTTCATCTAAAAATGCTTTGTTTTGCCTTTCTGCAACCTCTCTTCTTTTCAAATCATTTGATGTAGTAGAAATAGCGATTATTTGCTCTATTTCTTCTTGCTCATATAAATTTAGAGGATCTAACTTATCTTTTACTAAAATCTTTGCCTCAACTTCTGCTTGACCCTTAGGATAAAATCCATGACGAATAACATTTAGCTTTACATCTATTCCTATCCTTCTTAGCATCTCAAATGTTGCATGCTCTAAAAAAGTTATTGGTGGTGCCCATTTCCCAAAGGTTGCGCCACCAACTATTCTAACCCTAAGCTCTTTTGCTTTAATAGAAGCTAAAATTAAAGGATATAAAACTAAGCCAACTGAACCAGCTGTTGATATTTTCACAAAAATATCTTTTTTAAGTTTATCACTTGGATAAAATTCTATTTCTTTCGAACCTAAAAAAGCCCCTTTAATTCTTCCATTACAAAGATCTGAAAGTGCAATAACGCCTTGCAAATGTTGCTCTTTTATTCCTGGTTGAGGTCTTTTTGCCCTTATGTTAATAACCCTTATAGGAGTTTTTGTTAATATAGAAAATGCTAATGAAATTCTTAAAATTGAGCCACCTCCTTCAGAGCCATCAATGACTAGCATGTCTTTCTCGCTATTCATGTTCTTCCCTTTCCTTCTCTTTGCTTTTTTCTTCTTTTTCCTTTTTCTCTTCCTTATTTAAAATTTTTACCTCTTTTTCCTCCTTTTTCTTTTCTTTACTTTTCAAACCTTTCTCTAAATATTTTATGAAATTCTCGATGCTTTCTGCTATATATTCTAAAGTGCTTGCAACAATCTCGCTAATTCTCCATAGAATCTTTAGCGCATAATAAAGAAGAAATACTCCAATACCTAATATTGCAAAAGATAGCATTGTTTCTAGATTTAATGGAATTGCCAAGCCAAAGAGCTTATTTGCAAATATTGGAAAAATCGTTGATATTAGCAAAATAAAAACTAATTGTAGAATAAACTTTGCAACAAATCTTGCGATGAATAAAAAGATTATGAAAAATACAACTATAAAAATTCCATAGCTTGTTGCTATATTTTCAAATAACTCAAAAAAACTTATCATTATGAATGATTTAATCATCGAGAAATTTAATATTTTTAGTTTGCTTATTATTCTCTCTTTCAAAAGATTCTATTTCTAAAAAAGGAATAGAGAAATACAATGCCTAAGCCAGTATAAGCCCAAATTCTAAATATATAATCTCTTTTTCCAGGAGCTCTTCTAACAAGCTTTATCATTTGATTTCCAATCTTTCTTTTAGGAAATCTATAATTTCTATTCATATAACTTATTATCCAATCATATGAGCATTTTATTCTTTGAACGCTCCAATCAGTTATTATTTTAGTTGGTATATATCTACAATCTATTTTTACTTTTCCCTTTTTTATTGCTTTTAAGAAATCATCTATGTTGCTGCAATCTTTAAATATCGTAACGCCATAGCCAAGCATATCTATAGTATGAGCATCGCTTCCAGCTACTTTGCTTTTATTATCAAAAAACTCTTTTGCTTTATCATTTGAAAATCTATCAATATTCAGAGCGTTAAAAACTTCTATTGCATCGCAAAGCTTTGCAAATTCTCTTATTCCTTTTCTTCTTATATCAAAAGGATGTGGAGCTATTGCAATACCATCTTGCGATCTTATTTTATCTAATGTTTCTTCTAAGCTTAGCTTTGGGGGAATTTCTTCTTCAATTCCTAGCGCAACTACATGGCCACGAAGGGTTGTAATCTCTTCTCCTGGAATTAAGAAGATCTCAAACTTTTTTGCATATCTTTTTGCTTCTTTTATTCCTTTCATAGTATCATGATCTGTCAAAGCAATGCAACCAAGGCCTAGCTTTTTTGCATGAATTATTAATTCTTTAGGAGAGTTTAGACCCTCTGCTAATATCTGCTCGCCAACTGAATAAATAGAATGGCAGTGAAGTTCTGCTCTTATTTCATCTTTATTCATGCGATCAACTCTTTTTAATTATGAATGTAAAATTTTGGGAAATATTTATTTTTAAGCAAGGATAGATAGGCAAATTTCTATTAAGATATTAAAAAATCTATTCGATAATCTTTTTATGCTAATAGAGCTTGTGTTAATTGCAACAATACTTGTAGTTTTATACATAAACTTTCTTCATATAATACTTTGGGAGGAAAGCAAAAAAGAGATTATAAAAAATAAAATTAAGATTCTTCCAAGTGTTAGCATAATAGTTCCGGCGCATAACGAAGAAGGAAACATTTCTAGAATAATTAATAATATCGCTAACCTTAACTATCCTAAAGAGAAGATTGAGGTTATTCTTATAGATGATGGAAGCTCTGATGCTACATATGAAATCATGAAAAAAGAAGTTAAAAAAATGAAAAGAAAAAATGAAGCAAAGAAGATCTCTTGGAAGATATTAAAAAATAATGCTCGCTTAGGAAAAGCTACTTCACTTAACAAAGGAATAAGAATAGCAAGAAAAAGATTTGTTGCTGTTATAGATGCTGATTCCAAATTGCATGAAGATGCTCTTTATCATTGCATGCTTAGATTCTTTGATGATGGGAAAGAAAATCTAGATGTTGCTGCAGTTACTTCAAACATTCTTGTAGATAAAAACTCAAGATTATTACAAAAACTTCAAAACATAGAATTCATGCTTATAGCATCTCTTAGAAAATTGCAAGAAAGACTTAATATTATTATGGCAACCCCAGGCCCTCTTTCTGTTTTTAGAAGAGATGTTTTGTTAAAGCTTGGTGGATTTGATGAAAGTAATCTAACTGAAGATATAGAAATAGCCTGGAGATTGCTTGCACATAATTATAAAATAAGAATGGCTTTCGATGCTAAAGTTTGGAGCGATTATCCTGCTACGATTAAAAAATGGTGGAAGCAAAGAACAAGATGGAATCTAGGAGGTTTTCAAACATTATTGAAATATATTAAAGAAGTTAGAAAAAATCCTGCGCTAAGAAAATTTATAATTCCATATTCATTGGCTGGTTATCTTTTAACAACGCTTGGTGTTTTCATTGCAATATATTTATTTTATAATGCTATTGCAAACTTTCTTGATTACTTTTTTGAGGCAATAAGAGTTGGAATTAATCCCATCTCAAGAATAAGCTTTAGATATGCAATAGATGTTTTCACAATTTTTGGGGTTTTTGTTTTTTCAACATCACTCTATCTTCTCTACAATGGAATAAAAATGCAAAGAAAAACAAGCGTAAAAAAAATAATAAAAAATGCGAAATTGGAGCTAATACCTTTAATTATTTTCATTACTTTTTATATAATGCTATTCCCAATTGTTTTGGTCTACTCTCTTTTCAAGTTTATATTATTAATTAAAGAAGGGGATATAAAGAAAGCTTGGCTAACAAAGTGATAAATTAGAAGAGTGATGAGATATTAGGAGAAAGAGCAATATTAATGAAAATGATGAAAATAAAAAATCTGCAAATGATCTAAGTCCATATGTAAAGGCAACAATACTTACGGTTATTGTATTTTCAGCAGGAGTAATTTTAGGAATATTTATTGATCAGTATAGATTAGAGGATATAAAAAGTAGAATAGCTTCTCTAGATGTTTCTTGGAACGATGCGAGATTGCTTAATCTTTATTTCCAAAAGTTGCAAAAGGATTATTGCGAACTTGCTTTAGAACAGAATCTTGCATATAATCAAAAGATTTATCAAGAGGGCCTAGAGATAGAGTTTGCGGAAAAAGCAAATAGGTTTACTCCAGAGCTAATAGACCAAAAAAGAAGATATATACTACTTCAAACGCAATTTTGGTTTAATAGCATAGAACTTAAGGAAAGATGTAATTTTACATATCATAATGTTGTTTATTTTTATAAACATAAGAATCTAACAAGAAAGGAAGTGATCGATCAAAAAACGCAAGCAGCTGTCTTGCTCGACTTAAAAGAGATTTGTGGAAATAAGATAATGCTTATACCTCTTGCAGCAGATTTGAATCTTACTGTTATAGATGCGATTATAAAGCAACATAATATTACAGAATATCCTACAGTAATTATCGACGATATTGTTTTGCAAGGATTGAGAAGTCTAGATGAATTAAAAGAGCTTGTAGAATGTTGAATTAAAATGGCTTAGAGAATATTAGATTATCTTATTTCATTCAAAACTATTATGAAAAATCCTAGAATAAAATTCAAGGTAATATTTTTGAAAAGTGGTTATGATCTTGAAGAGATCAAAAATAAGATAGAAGAGCTAATAAATTGGTGCAACATCTTTGAAGATCTTTCTTTAACAAAGCCAGAAAAGGAAGATGGAAAATACTCTTCTGGCAACTTGAGTTTTAGAGCAAGCAATGATTCATTCATAATTACTGCCTCTTGCTTAACATCAAAAAGAAATTTGAATAAAGATCACTTTGCTTTTGTCAAATCTTGCGATCTAAGAAATAAAATAGTTTATGCATGTGGTTCTAAAAATCCTTCTTCCGAATCCATGCTTCACTATGCTATATATAAAAATAGAAAGGATGTTAATGCTATTTTTCATGCGCATTTTCCTTCAAAAGATTTTGAAGAGAGAATAAGAAAGCTAGCTTTAGCTAAGAAAAATAAAATGAAGGAAATAAAAATTGCTTTTACAAAAAAGGAAGAGAAATTTGGAACAATATCTCTTGTAAATAGTGTACTTGAAATTTTGAACAAGAAGAATTTTATTATAATGAAAAATCATGGTTTTCTCTCTTTAGGAAAGGATATGAAAGAAGCTGGAGAAATTGTTTTAAAATTGTTGAAAAATCTAAACTACATTAAATGAATTTATTTGATAAAATTTGCCTCAATTCTTCGATGAGATTTTCAATCTTAATCTTTTTTTCCTCGCCTGTAACCATGTTTCTT